>CAYHKV010000119.1:0-3261 GCA_964357125.1 uncultured Methanosarcinales archaeon
CTCAACCACAAAGCAGGTTGAGTGAGTGGGATTTCTGGCTAGAAATTCTTAAAAAATGCAAATAATGAATTTATAAAAAAATAGGCGCGTTCCGACCTTTCTTGCCCTCGAGATCATTTCAACGATGATGGCAGCCTGGCCAACAACACGGCCTGCGTTTTCCATCTATAAGCTCCGCACATGCCCGCTCTATATGGTGTCTTCTGGTCTCTGGTTTCTTGACAGAAGTGACCCAGCAGATCCATTCATTTCGTGCAAGCGGTGTAAGTCCATTCCACACATCTCGCGCCGAGAAAGAAATCAGAGCTTTTCGCAAGTCAGCCGGCACTTTGTGCACCACCCCAACGGCAAGTTCTTTTTTAGCCATAAGATTCTGGTAATAAATCTCCTATATATGTTTTTCTTATTAAACCACAAAATCCAGCCCCATCAATCCGCATGGGTAAGCTTGTTCACAGTAAATATCGTAAGTACGATCCCTACCACTAACATGACCATATGCATATAATTTTCATTCAGCAGAGGAACCAAGTCCATCAGTTCCCAAAGGCTCCTGAAAACCAGCACTGTAGAAAGTATCAAGACCAATTCAAAAAAAGTATGCCGGTATTTTTCCATGAGGAAAGTATATTAACTATCTATTTAAACGTTTCTTGCAGTAAAAGAATTTATAAAGGATAAAGCTTTAAAAAATAGATCATGAGATTTCCAAAACTAGGCGCAAACTTCGCCATCTTCCTCTTATTCTTCGGCATGGCCGCTTTAGAAGCCATCCAGACCAGAAACTGGCTTAAAGTACTTTTTTGGTCGGCTATAGGAATCGTCTTTCTCTTAGGAGACAAAAAAAAATCTTAAAAACCGTTATTGTCAAGAAGGTTATGAGATACTATATCCATCAACGGCTTCCTGAACCTTCCTTTTTGAAAAGCCCACTTTTTTTCATACCCTAATGCCAAAATAAGCGGCAGGAAGTCTTCTTTTGACAGCCCTAGCATCTTTTTAGAACCGCCGTCTATAGTTAAGAAACTAGAGCTTATACCTAAAAAATGTGCTTCCAGAACCATCTGCAATCCTGCCATCGCGATGCACATATAATTTTCAAGAAGATAATCCCTGCCCTTGAGCTCATTTCTTATTTCAGTCAGACATTTAGTCCTGAGAACTAAAGCTATGATAGCAGAAGGAGGCTCATGAAAATCACCGTAATTGGCTTCAGAAATAAGCTGTTTGATCTTTTTCTTGTCATCCACCAATATGAAATGCCACGGCTGGATATTGATACGGCTTGGCGCCCATCTGCCAGCTTCAAGGATCTTTAGAAGTTTATCTTTAGTTATCTTTTCTTCAGTAAACTCATAAGCTGTTTTTCTGCTTTTAAGGAGCTCAAGTAGATCAAATGCCATCTTATTTATCCTTTAGACCATAACTTAAAAGGGATATATAAGTCTTCCGACACCAACAATTTAACCACCAATTAGTAGTAAAGTTTATATAGTCCAGCCTTATCTATAACCTAAAATGCTTTAAAAGAGCATAAAAAAGAGGTTTTGAAAAAAGAAGATGGCTAAAAATACACCCTATTTTTTAGAAAAAATCGCAAAATCCCTTCCCAGAAGGGGTTTAGAAGAGACTATAGGCACTGATATTCTCATAGTAGGCGGAGGGATGGCCGGCCTTTCTACCGCTTATGCGCTATCCAACGCGATAGACCCAAAAAGCATAACTTTGGTCGATTCCGGCAGAGTCGGCTTTTCCACAACCGGACGTTCTGCTGGTCTTTTGGTAGACAGTGTAGAAGAAGATTATTGCGATACAGACCCAGAAGAGTATAAAGCTATAAGTTCAGGGATACAGGGAATAGTAGATACTATCGAAAAAGAAGGCCTTGATTGCGGCCTTAAAAGACTGCCAAGCTTATACCTGGCATCCAGCCTGAAAGATCAATCGGAATCAATAAAACAGGAATTTGAAGCTAGAAAAGAAGCTGGTTTTAAAGTTGAGATGCTTGACCAGGAACAATTACAAAGACAGTATGCTCTAAACGCTTACCTTGCCATGAAAAATAAGGAAGGATTCTGCTTAGATCCACCGGCATTTTGCCAAGCCTTAGCAAAAACTTTAGAAAAAAAAGGAGTCAAGATATTTGAACAGACTAAGATCGCTGCTTATGATCAGAAAAGAAAAACCGCTTCAACTCCCTTTGGAGATATCAATTATCAGAAATTAGTTTTGACCAATAGTTCACCCTCATTAGAAAATAATCAGTTCACCGGCAGAGCTTTGCTTTTATCAACTGTTGCCGCAGTCACAGAACCGCTTTCTGCTGAACAATATCATCAAACTTTTAGAGACGGAGAATGTATGGGGTGGGATGCGCCAGAAGTTAATTATATGTATTTCAGGCCTGCCGGCGATAATAGGATATTGATAGGCGGAGCAGATAGGTTAGTCTCAATAAGAGCTGCAAAGAAAGATTCTCAAAAACCAAAAGAAAAAGATGTGCAGGAGATTAGGAGACTATTTGAAAGAACCTTCCCTCACCTGGTTGAGGTTCAATTTACCAATATTTGGAACGGAATAATTCCCTCAGCCATAGATAATATCCCTTTAGCCGGAGAATTCAAGCCCGATCATTATTTAGGCCTCTTCAGTCCGGGATTACCTAATGCTTTCAGTTGTGGTAAAACGATTTCACAGCTTATGACCGGAGAGATGTCTGAAGATTACCGATCTGAAATAGATAGAAAAATTCCTCTCGCAACAAAGATAAGGGCTCTTACAAAATACCAGCCATTTACCACTATAGCTAACGAGCTTTATTTTTCTTGAAAATTAGCCATCACAGATAGAATAAGCTTTATAAAAAGCAGATTCTTACTGATCAGGTATGAGAAAAGTATATGTATCTCAGACCAAGAGCACCGGAAAAGGATTATTTGCTAAAAAAATCTCCTCAAAAAAGGAAGATTTATTAATTCTAAAATACTTCTTATAATTTAGAGATGATTTGATGTGAAATTATTGCCAAAATTAACAAAGATCATAGATGATTTCCCGATTAAAAAGCAAGAAGCTACTTCTCTGTTGATTCAGGTCTCTGCAGAGGATTCTGTACAGGCACAATTAGTTCTGACCAAGAACCTGACTGACCGCGGATTTAAGGTGATCGTCCTTTCCGGAGGGAGGCCCTGTAAGGACTTGATCAGTATGTCAAATAGAAATATAGTTGAGCGGCTACCACCGGTGATACACCGGATGGCA
>CAYHKV010000120.1:0-3223 GCA_964357125.1 uncultured Methanosarcinales archaeon
ACTCAACCACAAAGCAGGTTGAGTGAGTGGGATTTCTGGCTAGAAATTCTTAAGATTGGGGCAGGAAAAGGCTTTCTGGAAAGTTTAGAAAACGCTTTCAAAGCTCCAGAAGTTGAAATTATGGAAAATAAAGTATAGATTATTTTTCTATTTTTCTATCTCTTTACTAAACTTTTCCATATCTTTCCACATTTTTTCCAGCTTGCTGTTTATAATCCCTTTAAGCCAACCCGGATCTCCTGAAAATAACAGAAGACCGTCTTTATACAGCGGCATCTCCATGAACTCACTGCCTCTTATTTCTACAATTATCTTATTGCTGGCGCTCAATATGCAACTTTTCTTTATAGAACTTTCTTGCCATATCGATCATCCTATTAGCAGAACCGATATCCCTGCAGGCTACATGAAGTATCATCCCTTCTAATCGCAGCCAAATCACTCCGGTTTCTTTTATTTCAAAGAAATTCTCACTGATGAGATCATGGCTGACTCTCAGCCATTGTGTTTCAGACTTCTTACCGGTGCCTTTCCATAGATAAACCCTTCCGGAACAGGAAGAAGTGCTGTAATAATCATTAGTTTGGTTTATTCTATTTAAAAGAGGGACTATTTTCTCATCGATGCTGCCTTTTTTACTTTTGTCTAATTTAGCTAAAAAGGTCTTCTTTTCATTCTCAAAAGCCATGGTATATGGGCTATCGGTGGCAGATTTATAAATTTCATGGAATCATAGAATTTATGCCTCTATCTCCTTTACGTAAATTTAGCCGCAGTTCAATTGATGAATTGATAGACGAAGATGTAAGTATGCGTTACTATCGCGATAGTGTGGCTATTAAAAACAAAAAACGTTTAGGTTTATGGAATCTGAATAGGACCTTGATATACATCAACCCAACCATCGTTCAACAGCTTGGAAAATACGCCGAAGATGTGACCATTGTCCACGAATGGCTGCACGCATATGAAGACCTATTATTAGATCCGCTGCAAATTTTCAGGGAAAAACAGATAGACTGGTGGGCTTATTTCCATCTGCGGCAAGACGCTTTGATCGCAGATTACATCAGGAGCTTCTTCCATAAACAGGGATTTTAGGTAAATTTTTTAAAGAAACACCGCCTGAATTAAGTCATGGCCAGCAAAACCAATCCTAAGATCCTTATTGAACAGTCTACCGGAAAGAAATTCTTGGTAAAAAACTGCGATGAAGATTTCTACACCTCTTCTGGCATCGTCAAAAGCAAGGATTTAAAGGCTTCAAAAAGCCCCGTAAAATCAAACACCGGAAAAACGTTTATTCTGATGGAAGCATCATTTCCTGATCTCTGGGAAAGCCTGCAGCGTGGGCCGCAGATCATGCTGCAGAAAGATATCGGCCTGATATTTGCGAAAACAGGGATAAATAAAGATTCAGAAATAGTAGACGCAGGCGGCGGTTCAGGATCATTATGCCTATCATTAGCAAACGTCTGTAAAAAAGTGACGGTTTATGAGACTAATCCTGAACATTACCGGGTAGTTCAGCGCAATATCGCTCTAACTGATATGAACAACATCACTCTCAAGCAGGAAGATATCTATCAGGGCATCAAAGAAAAAAATCTGGATCTTATAACCTTAGACCTTCCTGAACCATGGCAGGTTATCGAACACGCTGAAAAATCATTGAAAAATGGCGGTTATCTGGTGATATACCTTCCGAATCTTACCCAAGTAAAAAAATACATTGAATCTGTACGAGGGACAGCAATCAAAGTTCTTGAGACTCTTGAACTATTGGAAAGAAAATGGGTCATCAATGACCAGATCATGAGGCCGGACTTCCAGATGCTCGGCCATACCGGTTTCATGATATTCTGCAGGAAATGGTAGTAAAGTTTAAAAATGGGCTTATATAACTATATATAAGATGGCACAAACAATCCTTTTGCATAGCCCGACCTTAGAATCAGTGTTGATGGTAGAGAAAATCATCCAGAAACATTCTCAGGAATACGGCAAGTACCAACTTTGGAAGAAATTGCCAAAGAAAATGATGTACCAGACTTTTCAAGTTATTTTAGATTATTTAAAACAATCCGGAAAGATAATCATTGACCATGATGGGTGTGTCATCTGGACTTACGACCCTGAAGGCATTAAGAAAATTCTGGCAAAGGGAGTTAAGTTACATTGAACGCTCAAAAGCAGATTTATGTAGCTTTTGGAGAAAAAAAAGTAGAACAGGAGTTTGAAAGCCTTAAAGAAGGAAAATTCCCGGAAAAGCAGCTTTATGAATTTATTGACAGGGCTATCAGGGATATGAAAACTAACCCTGCTTGTGGCATTAAGCTATCAAAGAAACTGTGGCCTAAGCTATATGTAGAAAAATATGGTTTGACCAATCTTTGGAAATACGATTTACCAAACGGATGGAGATTGATTTACACCATCAAAGAGAATGAAGTGACTATCTTAAATGTAATTTTAGAATGGTTCAACCACAAAGACTACGAAAAAAGATTCGGATACTAAAATGGCACTCAAAATAAAAAAACTTCATCCTGAGGCTATTATTCCAAAGTATGTCCGTGCAGGAGATGCTGCCATGGATCTATACGCAGCAGAGGCAAAAACACTTCAACCAAATACCAGAGAATTGGTTTCTACTGGCATCGCCATGGCTATTCCAGAAGGATTTGTCGGCTTGATATGGGATCGGTCGGGCATGGCCGCCAATCACGGTATCAAAAGCATGGGTGGGGTTATCGATGCTAATTTTCGGGGAGAGATAAAAGTGATTTTACATAATCTCTCCAATCAGCCCTTGCCTATCGAAAAAGGGATGCGCATCGCCCAGATGCTTATCCAGAAAGTAGAACAGAAAGAGATACAGGAAGTTCAGGAACTTGATGAGACTATCCGCGGAGATAAAGGATTCGGCAGCAGCGGATTAAAATAAAAATTACTTCTTCAGAACATCCCCCTTTATAGATTTTATCTAATACCGCCCTTCTATGTCTAATCTGGTAACAGCTTCTAAATAGTTAATTGGAATACTTTCACGTAAAGAACCTGATTCCCTACTCAATCTGTCCTGTTCTATTCTTATAAATCTTCCTCTTTTTTGGTTTTACTTCTTCCTCTTCCCTTTCCTTTTTTCCAAGAATATCAAGGGGTTTTTCTATTTCTATTTTTTCAATTTCTTCTTTCACGAGAACGGGCTTCTTTGTCTCTA
>CAYHKV010000121.1:0-3216 GCA_964357125.1 uncultured Methanosarcinales archaeon
ACAGGCTTTTTCTAAGGAAGAGATACTCAAAAAAGTAAATGAGATAAAATATCTATCTTCACAAAAAAAAGTGCCTAAATTGACTTTACGCAAAGAGATCATACATCTGGAGAACCAACTGCAAGGAGTCATGGAACTAGAACGCAAGTTCCTGCGTGAGAAAAATACTGAATCAAATAAGATTTCCGGATTGAAACAGCAGATCACTACATTAAAACACAGATTAAATTCAGTGGAAGACCAGGACTTAAATCAGAAAGTAAACAAATTGACCTACTTGTTAGGAGAACATCTGGCCAGAAAAGAAGTCAGTAAAGAGGTAGCAGTAAGCCATCAGCCGGCCAGATCAGCACCTTCTGAAGATAACACGGCCAGGAAATGTTCCATGCTGCAGAAAAGATTAGAAGCTTTAAGGCATGAATTAGAGATACATAAAGAATTGGGCTCTAAAAATCCGCAAGAGCTGGAAGCGATAGAAGAAAAAGTGCATATGCTGGAAGAAAAATTCAATACTTTACAGCCGTGCGCAAAAATAGATGTTCCGATGCAGCCGGAAGAAGTAAGGCATGAGATATTATTTCCCATGCCCAAATCAGAAATGCCTTCGGAGGAAGATTCTGATACGTTACCTCTGCCTCCTCCGCCTAAGATGAGGATAAAAAATTAGAAAGGTTCTTATATTTTCAAGAGAATTATTTTAGGTGAATGCAACTTCATGAGCTCCGTACAAGAAATCCGAGAATTGTATACTCAGAAAATCAATTTATATCATAAAGTTTTCTTTGATGTTTTAAACTACGACCAAGCAGTCCATTCCTTTTTTAAGGGATCAGGATATTTACATCCTAATTTTAAGGTTTTGGATGCCGGATGCGGCTCCGGGCTTCTTACAAAAAGCTTATTGAAGATTTCAAAAGATGAAAACCTTGCGGGGATTAAGTTTTATGGCTTTGACCTCACCAAAGCGATGTTAAACTTCTTTTCCAAATGGCTTAAGAAAAATAAGATCGATAAAGTCACTTTAATACAAGATGATGTTCTTAAGCTCAAAAATACTTCAAAAATAGGCAGTAATTATGATTTAATCGTAACTTCAGGAATGTTAGAATATATCCAAAAAAAGGATCTCAGGAAGGCATTAATAAATCTGAAGCGCCTTTTAAAAAAAGATGGAAAGATGATTATTTTCATCAGCAAAAAGAACATAATCACTGACCTATTAATTGAAAGGTGGTGGAAAGCAGGAACTTATGGAAAAAATGAAATCAGGGATTTTATCATAGATGCAGGATTTACTGATGCATCTTTTAAAAGATTCCCATCAAGCCATAGGATCATCAATTGGGGGATGTTTATTATAGAAGTCAAGAACTAAATATCTTTTCCCATAACAGTCCTTCTGCCGTTCTCTTTGGCTCTCTTTGCAGCATCAAGGATCAGCTGTTTGGCCTTCTCATCTAACTTGTCCATGAAGTCTGCAGAAATGTTGTCCAATCCTGCTTCTTTCAGAAGGTCTTTGACCTGTGTTCTCACAACTAAATTAGTCATATTATAAAAAAAGGCAATCGTTTATATAAAGATTATGTGATCAATGGTCTAAAGAGTAATCTCCTTTCTTGGGCAGCACGTTATCTAAATCCCCTTGGTGATTCAGCAGATCGACCCCTTCATAAGAACGCAGATTGTATCTCCCGTATCTTTTATCACCTGAAGGAAGAGTATTTATCCTCAGCATAAGTTCGTGGATGCTTAAGTATTTCTGCTGGCTGTATTCCATCCTTTGGTTGCTTATGGCGCCCCATCTGCCGTGTAATTGATACACATAAATCGCGTGAGCCTCAACTTTACCGGGAGTGTACAGCTCAACGATATAACCATCTTCAACATTGTCACGCAACAATGCGGCTGCGCAGATGGCATAATCTTCACAGTCTCCGCCTCTGTTTTTGTAAGTCTGACCGCAAGAAGCCCAATAATCCGATTGATGATATAAGTTAATATCTCGCTTGTAAGTTAATGTTTCTTCCAGCCAGCGGCGCGCTTCCATAGGAGTAGAAACCTGCTGGATAGATGCCGGAAGATTTGGAGGGGGAATATAACCCTGAACACAACCAGAAGCCATAACTGAAAGAGAAGCAGCTAATAATACCTTTTTCATAACCAAACAGGTGTAATTTTAGTTTATTATTGTTAGCGATATACTTATTATACATTTGGCCTTACGAAAAGTAGATAAATAAGTTAAAACGTGTCTAAAGCATGGACGGATGTATCTTCTGTAAGATCGCATCGGGCGAGATCCCTGCCCAAAAGATCTATGAGGATAAAAACGCGCTGGCTTTTCTGGACGTCAGACCGCATTCCAAAGGGCATACTGTCGTGATACCTAAAGAACACGGCCAGACCGTATTTGAATATTCTGATAAACAGCTTCAGGAATTGATAGTTGCTGTCCGCAAGAGCATGAGCATGATCAAAGAAGTTTTATCTCCTGATGGTTTTAATGTAGGATGGAACCATAATACTGCTGCCGGACAAGTTGTTCCGCACTTACATATCCATATAATGCCAAGATATATAGGCGATAACGGAGGGAGTATGCACTCTATCGTCAAGAATCCTGGAAGTATGAGCGTGGATGAAGTTGGGAGGCTTTTTGAAAGATGAATACTGTTGTCGCTCTTCTGGAAAAGCCTTCTGCTAAAAGCTTCGGCATGACCGGGCTTATCGTTAAAATTGATGAGATCTATCAAACCAGTGGACTAGCTTCAGGAAATAGAATTGTCACCCCTTATGAACTGAATTATCAATTAGGCGGCCACATACTAAATGTAGAATCCTCTTTACCTTCTAATCTGATGAATCCAGTCGCATTATGGTTAGGCACCCAGTTTTACTCTAAAGCGACAGAATTAGGAGCCCCGACTCTTCCGATCATAGATCAAAACTGGCATACCCCCCTCCAACCAGAAGAAAACAGAGGGAATTATACTATCAAAGAACCTGCTGAAGCATACAAGATACTTGATGACTGGGTCACAGAAACTGCAAGGGAATCTTTAGTAAGAGACTCTCATGATTTAGCAGTTTTAACTGGTTGGGCTTTGCCCTTGCATAGCGCTACCAGAGCAGCTTTGTACTATACTGCATCTAATAAAAGTAAAGAGTTAGAATGGCAATCAAGGACAGCCGTAAGGAAGGTATCTTCTGAACAAT
>CAYHKV010000122.1:0-3162 GCA_964357125.1 uncultured Methanosarcinales archaeon
CGCCCGGCACCGGAGGATCGGGAATTACCGCATCTCCTGGGCTATATGTTCCAGTCGAAACCTGTCTTTTTAGCGCTTCTAGATAAGTTCTTTTGAAATGCCTATTAACTCCTGCTTTAGATACGCTCCTGTAAACCGGTTTTTGGCCTTGGACAAGCCGCTGCCCTTTTGGTTCTAGATAAGGCAATCCTAAGAATTCAATAAGTATATTCTCTATATCATTTACAAAAACTTCAACTTCCATGTTGCCGTCATCGCCTAAGCCAGGTTTATTGCCCGTTCCAGAGCCTTCTGAGCCTAGGATGTCGCCTACTTCTCCATCTCCCTGTCCCACTCCGCCTAACTGCCTGAAATCATACTTGAATCTGGGAATGTCTATCCTGGGCAGAGGTATTTTTATGATCTCTTCACCTTTCTTGCCTAAAATCTCATCGTTGGTGATAATATATTTGCCTAAATCTTTTTTTATGCGGCCACGGACAATCTGCTTGAAGCGCGAATGGTCTCTATCTATTTTTAACGGCATTTTAGAAGGTAAAGAAAATGATGATATAAATCTAATGTTAAATTTATATATTCTTTTGGGATTTTAAAGGTAAATGGTATCATTTACATATGTAGATACAAAAGAAAGCCTATTTGAAGCGGCCAGGGAATGGGGCGCATCTACTGATTTAGCAGTAGACTTGGAATGTGAAAACAATCTGCATCATTTTGGAGCTTATGTCACTTTAGTGCAGATATCAAACCAGCATAAAAACTGGGTAGTGGATATCCTTGCCTTGACTGATCTACAGCCATTGGTAAATGTTTTAGAAAATAGGTCTATACAGAAGATTTTTCATGATGTAAGTTTTGATTTCCGCATACTTTTCAACCAGTTTTCCTGTAAGCCTAAAAATGTGTTTGATACCCAGATAGCTGCACTATTGCTGGGCAAAGAACATCTGGGATTAGGCGATCTGTTAAGAAGTTATTTTTCAGTAGAAAAAGAAAGCAAATTTCAGATGGCTGACTGGACTAAAAGGCCGCTTAATACTGAATTATTGGCTTATGCGGTAAAAGATACGCAATATCTGATCCAGCTTCGGGAGATGCTTAAAAAAGAATTGCAGCAGGCCGGCAGGCTGGACTGGGCTGAAGAAGAGTTCATGGCCTTGGAACAGTATGATTTCAGCTATCATGAACAGGATTTTATGGATGTGAGGGGAGTAAAAGATTTTTCTCCTGAACAGCTGGGAGTGTTCAAAAGATTATTTCTTCTACGCCAGAGATTAGCAAAAAAAGTTGACCGGCCGTCTCATTTCGTGATAAATAATGCACGCCTGAAGGAATTTGCGATGCACCCTCCTCAATGGGAACGGCTGAATGGTGTGCATCCGATCGTGCGAAGGGAACATCTATCGTTTTATGAAGCGGTCAAAGAAGGGAAATCTGATCCGGTGTCAATACCTGCTAAAGAAAGGAAACGATCTACTGTCAAACAAAAAGAAGTTTTTGAACAGCTGGGGGAGATGCAGAAAAAAATCTCCTTAAAATTAGGGATTCGCGGACATCTTATAATCAATAAAGATCAGATGGGCGAAATAGCGTTCAACAAGAATGCGCATTGCTTAAGGAATTGGCAAAGAAAGCTGTTGGAACAGGAAGGATTGCATTTGGAATAGTTTTTTATAGTTTAATCTTTTCTGAGGTTCATGGATTTTTTTGCGCATGGATTTTGGTCTTATATCATATTTCACAGGACTAAAAAACCGTGGCTGGCTGTATTCTTTGGCTTATTTCCGGACATCATCTCGTTTGGGCCTTATTTTGTGTACCGTATCATTAACGGCCAATATTTTTCTAAACCTATCATAGAGCAGGTCCCTTCGTGGACTTTCATGCTCTACAACCTGGGCCATAGCTTGGTGATCGTAGCTTTAGTTTTCTGGATAATTGATATTCTGCTTAAGAGTATTCCAGTGTATCTGTATGCCTGGCCGATCGAAATCATTCTTGATGTGCCTACGCATACTAGAGAGTTCTTTCCAGTGCCTTTCTTATGGCCCTTGTCAGAATGGAAATTTTCTGGCATCAGCTGGGCAGGCAGGGATTTTATGATATTAAATTACGTACTGATCATCTGCTGCCTGGCATATATCTTCTGGAAGAAAGGATATTTTGCAGAAAAGAAGATAAAAAAGAGAATAAAAAGAAGAAAATAAAAAATGAATTATTCTCAAAAATTTAAGAAGATCAAAGGCCAAGGCTTAAAGGCCAGGGAGCAGTTATAGCTAACCACATCAAAGCTGAACCTAACAAAGCCATATTCTTCATGAAATTCAATTTTTCGGCTCTTTTCTGATCATCTTCTAATGCCCAGAAATTATGCATCTTGACATTTACTGCCAGCAAGAACAGCGAGATCAAAAGCACTCCAACTTTTACATATGTTCCTAGTAAAATACTTACGCCACCTAACAGCAGCATCAATCCGGTCAGCATCACGCCCCATTTAGCAAAGGGAACTTTCTTTGACTTCGCATAACCGGTCAGATCATCAAGATGCAGAAAATGATTGGTTCCGCTCATGATGTAAAATCCGCCTGCTAATAATCTGCCTAATAAAAACAACACTTCATATGCCATAATCACACCTCGTAATCAGGTAATTCTGATAGGTTTAAAAATCTTGTTAGTAAGCTATACTCTATAGGTTGTACATTCAGAACTTTTATTAATCCGGTCCTTCTAAATGATCTATGGAAAAATATTGTATCTCTGTAAGAGATGGCAGCGGATCTATCGAACTTATTTTAGGTAAGATAACCGCTGTTTATGATGTTTTGAATGAAAGAGGAAAACCCCTATTTACATTTATAAAAGGCGATAGTTCGGCTGACGGGACTATCACGGAAATTTTTGAGATCGGAGCGGAAGGTATAGTAATATATCAAAAACAAGGCTATCACAAGATAGATTATAGCCTACTAAGCTTTAGTCCTCAAAGCGAATTTTATAAGCAATTTACCGGATTGCTGGAAGAGCTTGGAAAAGAAAGCAGTATCTCTTTACAAAAAAGATAAAATAAAAAAGCGCCAGCGCCCGGATTTTCAATATTCCCCGAAGGTGGGGGTTGATCAGGGAAGACTCCCCTTATATTTGAACCGGGAATCCCAG
>CAYHKV010000123.1:0-3158 GCA_964357125.1 uncultured Methanosarcinales archaeon
CGCATTGATAGCTTACATGATCCCCATATTTCCAAGCGATGCCACCGATTTCTTGCTGGCGCTTACCAACATAAGATTTTCACAATTCCTGTGGATAATAATAATCGGCTGTATCCCGCGCTATCTGCTGGTAAACTCTTTAGGTGAAGACCTGCACAGAGGCATAACCTGGACTTCAGCCATCATGATATTTGTGATAATAATACTTATAGTAATCGCTCTGGAACGTGAAAGGATAAAATATCTGATGTTTAAGGAACTGAAAGAAGTGGAAAAAGAAGTTCAGAAGATAGAGAATGAGATCTGAGAAATAATCGAAATCACTTTAAAGATAATCTATTTTTTTCTGAAGCCAAAATCAACCATAAGCGGAAGATGGTCAGAAAAGTGAAGTTTTAAGACCGAATATTTATTGATCTTTATCTGGGGAGAATGCAGGATGTAATCTAAACGCCTTTTAGGATGCCAGGCGGGTTCGGTCAAAGGGATCGATTTCTGATCCAGTTTTATCAGGTCTTTCAGGTGAGTTTTTTCCAACAGGTCTTTTATCTCTTCTGTACCATTGAAGGTATTAAAGTCACCCATCAATATGACCGGATTTTTTATCTTGTTGACGATGTTGATCAATTCCTTTATCTGTTTGGCCCTTGCCTTCTTTCCCAGTGAAAGATGGGCTGCGAGGAGAGTGACCTTACGCGGGCATTTTACGGTAGCTTCAATGACCATCCTTTTGGTGCCTTCATGGAAAACGTGATATCTTATCTTGTCAAAAGGAAAGCGCGATAAAACAGCATTGGCTTGTTTATCAAGTATGGGAAGATGATGGAATAACTTCAGCCAGCCTTTAATGGGATATTTTACTTTTTCGACGAAATTATTAAGCCCAAGCTTATCTTCGAGGAAACGCACTTCATCCTTTCCCCGGTTACGCAAAGAACCGGTATCTACTTCTATAAGAGTTAGGATATCCGGCTTTACTTTCTTAAGAGCGTGGATAATTTTCTGATCAAGATTTTTCGGCGGGAAAAAAATCTTCCAAAATTCAAGGTATTGATACCAGATGCCTTCCATCCCTTCGCAGTATTCAATGTTATAGGTGATCAGTTTGACCATACTTAGCTAAAAGTAACAAATCAAAGTATAAAAGGCTTATTGATTACTTAAGAGAAGTTAGAGGTCGCCATTAGAATTCATTTCTTTATATTGCCTTTCATATCGCGCTGCGCCGAGAGGATTTATACCGGCATAGATCTTATTTAATTGTCGGAATTCCTCCTTGCCCACGCCCGCCAATACACCGTCTAACAAAGAATCCAATGTCGCTCGGATCTTTGTTTCTGTAGTTTTATGTCCTGAATGTAAAGCATCTGTGTATTGCCGAATAAGAGTTAATTTAATCTCTTGTTTTCTTCTGGCTTCCAAAAATAATTCTAATTCGTCCATTTTTGCCTATCTATTTCAGTATCCCGTAACCGATCAATCTGAACCTATCTCCGACTCTTCTGGAGATTGTTATCCTGTCGCCGGGAGTGGCGCATATCGGTTTTTTCAACACGCAGACCGTATTTTTTTTAGAAGGGTCAGAGACCACGCCTACAGTAGCTGCAGAATTGCAGTTCAACATCAAGATCTCATTTTTAGCCAGAGGCTTGACTTCAGTCTCGTCTTTTGTCCCGACTACGCGATCCAACAAAAATGTCTCTAAATTGACCTGATAATGTATGGGCGGCAATTTTCCGGGGAGACCGACTACTGAACCGGTAAGCGAATCTGATTTGATTATTGACGGATCTAAGGTTGTGCCGAGAGCCATACTGCCGCCAGGCAAGATTTCTTCTACCGGCTGGCCGCCTGAAAATATTTGGGTGATCTTAGTACGCAATGATTTGGCTACTTTTTTGTTTTTTTCTTCTACAGTATAACCTGGACTTATCTCGATCTCGTCGCCAACATGGAAGATGCCCTGCTTTACTGTTCCGCCCAATACTCCGCCGACCAATTTTTCCGGCCTGATGCCGGGCTTATTTACGTCAAATGAACGGGCGACCAGCATCAAAGGATCCTTGTCGGTATCGCGATGCGGAGTAGGGATGGATTCTTCAATAGCCTTAAGCAAAACGTCAATATTAACATTGGCTCTGGCAGAGATAGGTATTATCGGAGCATTCCTGTATTCTGTTTTAGAAAGAAATTCTTTTATCTGGCCATGATTTTCCATGGCTTCTTCAACTGACACTAAGTCAATTTTATTCTGTACGATTATAACATTTTTAATGCCGGAGATGTGCAAGGCCATCAGGTGCTCTTTGGTCTGGGGCTGAGGGCATTTTTCATTGGCAGCGACCAATAACAATGCTCCATCTACTATGGCTGCGCCCGATAACATAGTAGCCATAAGAGATTCGTGCCCGGGAGCGTCTACCAATGAGATCTTACGCTGGAAAGAAGTCTCTTGGCTGCATTTCACACATTTATTCTTTGAAGTGTTGATATGACAATTCTCACAATAGTATATCGAAAAATCGGCGTATCCCAGACGGATAGTAATTCCACGCTTCAATTCTTCTGAGTGGGTATCGGTCCATTTGCCGCTTAGACGTTCGGTCAAAGTAGTTTTACCATGATCAACATGCCCTACTAAAGCGATATTCAATTCGGGCTGGATTGCGCTACGAGCAGGCATCTCTTCCTTTTTCGCCTTCACTGGCTTGGAAGCTGCTTTCTTATCCGGTTTTAGCTCTGTTTCTGCGCCTGATTTCTTTTTAGCTGGCATAGAGCAGTAGAACTGCGATTTCTTTATAAAAGTTTAGTGGAGAAGACTGATTTTGGCATTAATAGTTTCTTTTCCAGCAGTTCTTAGAACGGTTAATTTCTTTGGTGGAGATTTCATGGGAAAATTTTTCTTCTACAGATTGCATCATTCTTTCCCTCAACTGATAGGTATCTGCGTTACGGGAATAAGCGCCCCACCCTTCCAAAAAATCGTAAATGGCATCATAATTTATTTTTAGATTATCGTAATCTGAATAAAGAGAATGCAGCTTGCGGTAAAACTTGCGCAAGTTTTTTCCTTTCAAAAGCTTATGGTGGGGAAATATTCTCATTCCCAAAAATTCAACCCCTTTTGAAGCGTCGATTATTTTAGATTTATCTGGATG
>CAYHKV010000124.1:0-3126 GCA_964357125.1 uncultured Methanosarcinales archaeon
AGAACTTCTTCACAGCAGTTAGATCCCAAATTAGGATTCAGAAAGATTCTTGCCGATCTGGCCAGACAACCATATTATCAGGAACTGGCAAAGAAACTTCTTAGCGAAAAAGAATTAAGGCCGAACAACGGCAAGAAAGACGATCCTGCCCATCCAGCGATCTATCCTACCGGGCAGGCGCCAGGAAATCTAAAACCAAAAGAACAGAGAATATATGATCTTATCGTAAAAAGATTCATGGCCACTTTCGCCAAACCAGCAGTGAGGGAGACGATAACCGCCACATTTGATGTAAAAGAAGAAGAATTCATCGCCAAAGGGACCAGAACATTAGAAGAGAATTGGCATGAGTTCTATAAGCCATATGTAAAGCTGGAAGAAGTTACGCTTCCGAAGATGAAAAAAGGAGATAAAGTCGCTATAAGCAAGATAGAGAAGCACGACGAAGAGACCCAACCTCCAGCAAGATACAACCAATCATCGATAATCAGAGAGCTTGAAAAACGTAATCTGGGCACTAAAGCTACCAGAGCTGAGATTTTAGATACATTATTGCGCCGCGGGTATGCTGAAGGCGTAAAGATAACAGCCACTAAATTAGGTTTTGAAACAGAACGCTTGTTATAAAAATACGCCCCGACTATCGTAGACGAAAAACTGACCTCTGACTTTGAGGAAGACCTGGACAAGATCCGCGAAGGTAAGGAGAAACCAGAAACAGTATTGGAAAAAGCCAAAAAATTCCTGATCTCTATCTTAAGCGATTTCAAGAAAAAAGAAAAAGAGATCGGAAAAGAGATATTACTTTCCATCAGGGAAACCATGGACACGGCCAATTACATGGGCGTCTGTCCGAGATGCAAAGAAGGAAAATTGATGATGCGAAGGGGAAAATTCGGCCGTTTCATCGGCTGTGACAAATATCCTGATTGCAAGACCTTATTTAATATTCCAAAAACAGGCATCATAAAATTTACAGGAAACATGGATGAAAAGACCGGCAATCCCATCTTAGAGATAATTTCAGGAAGGAATCGTCAGACAGTAGCATTGCAGCCCGTACAGCCAGCCGGTGAAAAGACCGACAAGCCGGTTGAAAAAAAATATACTGAAGAAGGCATGACTTGTCCTACCTGTAATCAAGGCAAGATGGTCTTAAGGAAAAGCTATTACGGGGAATTTTTAGGATGCAATAATTACCCAAAGTGCCAGACCATGATGAAGATCATCGAAGGGAAAGTTGATGTAAAGAATGTGATTGTGAAGAATACTGTTGCAAAAGATACCAAAAAACACTAATAACTTTTAATTTCTTTAATTAAATTATTCAACTTTTCAAGGAGAGTTCTGACCTCCTTAAAAAGATTATACCTGGCTCCTTTTCTCTTGATAAGATCGCCTTCAGCATTAGTGTTTCTCTTTAGAAAATTTCTTAAAGAAGGGAGATAATAATTATCAATTTCTTGAATTAAGTTAGAATACTTATCAATAAGAAGAATATCCCGACTATTTAGATTACTACGATAAGTCTTTAATTTCCCCCTTACTTTTTGAATCAAGAGATCTGCCTTTCCACGAGCTTCATCAAGACATTTCTTAGCATCTCTTAAATCATTATTGGAGAACACATAATATCGTTTTTCGCCAGAATCAGTAGACCAATAATAGAATATTTTCCTAAGAAACTTAACAGCTTTTGTCAAATCAATAATCACTCTTTCCTTTTCACGAATAATCTCCCTTTCAAGGACACTTTTTTCTATTTCCTCTTTATTAGTGGTTTTTCTTGCTAGCCAATTAAATATTCCCATTTCAATCAACATATAAAGAAACTATAAATAATTATCTGTAGCGTAATACCTTTAGAGATCGCCACTGTCCCCAGAAAAAGCCGCCTTGGCCGACACCATCGCCTTTTTCCCACTGTATATCCAAAGAAAAAGTAACTTAAACTTTTAGCTTACGACTCGCTTAGCTCGGTGCCATCTTGGCCAAGGCGGCGTCTTTTTCAGTATTTTTAACACTATTAACGTAATGATACTTCATCCCGGGAATTCGGCCTTCAACACTGCGAATAAACAAGAATAATTTAGACATTACATGATCTAATTGCTTAGACAAATCATTAAATTGCCCCGCGGTGAGGAAGCCTAAGTCTTTCGACAACAATAATAAAACTTCAATCTCCTTCCCAGAACCAAAACTATAATTAAGAAAGTTAAGAAATTCTTTCTTGCTTCTGCGCGAAGACCCTTCAGCGATATTAAGTGGAATGGAAACTACTGCTCTCCGTAATTGAGAGGTTAAGTTGCGTTGTTCAGATTCAGGAAACTTTTCTGTAGCCTTATAAACATCAAGGACAAATTGGTGGGCTAAATCGTAAACGTGTAATTTTCTGTAATCAAGTGGCATGGATGGACTGAAAAGAACCGATTAATATTATTTGTGGGAGTTCATTATATCAATTAGTGAGCTGGGTTCAACTAAAAGTAGGCAGGTTACTTACTTGTTCCAACATACGTAAATCTTATTTTTTCAGGAGAAACAGAATTCACTCTAAATTTATTAGATGTGCTTCCTAATATAAATTCTTTTGTATCAATAGGAAAAAAATAATTTTCAGTGGCATAACCTAATGAAAAAACTTTATCGCTTGGCATTCCTGCGTATGAGATTGGACGCCCCCAACTGGGTTTTGGTTCTATTTGACAAATATCTTCAATACCTCCTACTGGTATTTCGTACGTTGAAGTAGGACAATCACTTTTATGGCTAGCACAAGCTCCGAGCACTGCCAAAGCAGCTATGATTAAGTTATTGGTCATAACTTCCAAGTAGTGCCTTTCATTTATAAATTTTACTATCAAATAGGTTTAGTAGAAAGTCTCTTTGAATAAGCTCCAATGTTGTAGGCTATGAGCCTACAAAATAATTCTGCATTGATCATTGGAGCTTTGAGAAACTTAACAGTAGATCCAAAGAGACTTTCTACAGAGCCTATCAAATAAATCAAAAACACGACAATAACCGCATAGCTCTCGCTACTTCTTAAATACAATCAAAGAAAAACAAAAAAAGGGCGGAAATAAATCCGCCCTAATTTGTAATACACTAGATGTGAATAAA
>CAYHKV010000125.1:0-3117 GCA_964357125.1 uncultured Methanosarcinales archaeon
CAGAAGGGCTGACTCAATCAATGTGCATGGCGGCATTCGGATATGACTGGCCTTTGGGAACTGATTTCATACTTGATGCAGCTTATTCTGTTCCAGGAAAATCTACTGCGCACGTCATCCCTGCCCACAGAGAATTATCTAACTATGATCCTTATTCCGGAAATGCAGTATATAATTATGAAGTTGGCGCGATGATCATGCCGGGATGCAGAGTCAGAAGCTATAATGTTTATCTGAAATGTGTCGGTCCGGAAGATCAGGGCAGACCGGGAATACAATGCGGCCCTCAAGGATGCGATTGCCTGTATGCTACTGAACAGAGCCAGACATTAGCCGGAGAAAAGACTCATCAGTTAGACGGCGGCAGAGGATCCGACCTGAAGCCTAATGGATTTGTAAGCGTGCCGATACCATCTCCGCAAAGAGTCAATTCTCATTTCAGGTATGATCACGTAGTGGTCGAATTGCAGCTGGACCAGTCTGAACGAGGAAATGAAAATAAATGTTTTGATGAAGGATATGAAGATGGAAAGTTCTATTTCCCCATAGTTGATGTCTCTCCTCCTGCAGTGGCAGTATGTCAAGTCGATATATTAACCGGAAAATACAGCTGTCCGGAATTTGTCAGCCTGTTCGGCGCAGGACAGGGAGCTTATCTGCAGGATCCTTTCATAAGCTGTTTCGACGGAGATTCACAAACCTGGGTCTCTTGTAAGACTCCTAACTTATTCACTAAAGGGGAAGAGATAAAAGTTCGGGCCAATGCAGTAACAGATGGGAATAAATATTGCGTGAAGATGAGCTCTTCAGGATTACAGCAGCAGGATATGCAATATAATCAGCTTCCGGTAGGAGTGCCGGGATCATTCCCGGTAGAGATGCTGTTAGGCACAGTCACGCCAGAATTATTCACCGGAGCATCAAGCACCATAGTCTTATCCGGCGGCGATCAGACCTGCGAATCTAAATTGAAGTTGACTGATTTCCCTAATACTGAGATACCTACTACCGATCTTAGTTTTAAATATCAATTATTTGAAGATGGAACCTACACCCTGACAGTACCTAATGGAGTATCGGTGGTAACAGCAGAAGGATATTCCGTAAGTAACGGCGTGCTTGTCAAAAACGGCAAACAACAACTAACTTCTGATGAACTAAGGGAAGCGGTATTTGAATTTAAAGGACTACGGTTCAGCAATGTAGTAGGCTCTCCTACCGGAGGCACGAGCTGTGAATATAAAGTGCGTTCAGCAGCGGGATCGCAGTTTGCCCAGAATGAGAAAACAATCTCGGTGACCGCTCAATTATTGGTGCCTGATGTTCTCGGAGGCTGTTATAACGCAAATGTGCCGGTCAAGACCAGCATCGGCAGATCACAATATACCGAGACCATAAATCTACGTCTGGAACCGGTAGTGTCTCAGGTAGCCAGTCAGCTGCATCGGGATTTCATCCAGACTAATTATGAGAAAGTCATAGGTCCGGCGACGGGCATAGTAAACCGGAATATCGCTGATATAGAAGACGTCACGGCATTGTACTATCTGGCCGCTTCAAAGATCGGACAAAGCCAGAAAAATAATGTGGATTGGAAATTGTCCTATAAGGAAGAAGTATGTCATCTTATCAGTGTGTTTACGCAAAGGAATGACGGAAATCCTGAACCTTATATTGATTATACTGCTGAGATTACCAGCAGCGCCGAATATCAGAAAGTAGCTAAATATTTTGATGAGATCAAGAATGAAGCGCAGTGCGGTGTGATAAATGGATAAAAAAGGCAGGATAGAGATACAAGTACTAGTTATCTTGATAGTGGTAGTCATAACCAGCGCCCTGATATTGTTTTTAGTCAGATCAGGAACTATAAAAGTGAAAGAAGATGCAGTTTCTGAACCGGTGCTGAATACTGAATTTCTGCCTTTAGGAAAGGATTTAACCTTATCGATAAAGGATTTCTCTTTCTGCAGTTATGTAGATGAAAATCTGAATTGTGAACCGCAAGCGCAAGATTTTGATGCCTTAGACAACATATATGTGCGTTTTGTGGTGCAAAGTTCCTTGAAAGAACAGATGATATTGCAGAGAAATTATCGGATACGCAATCCACTTGGAGAGATCGTATTGCAGGCCGATCCTAGAAATACTTATGATTTTGAAGCCTCGAATGTCGGCGATGCGATATTTGCCGATTTCTTTGTGCTTAGCGAAGATGCGATCGTAGGGAGATATACTTTGGATATAATCGTGACAGATGCTTTGTCTGGAAAGAAAGTTACCTTGACCAAAGACTTTATGGTGACCAGAGGGGTGTCCGGATGAGAAGGATAATATTTCTGTTTGCGCTGGCCTTAATGTTTTTATTAGGTTTTCAAAGCGCTTATGCTGAAAAAGTTCTGATACTTGGTGATTCTCACACCGGCGGGCCATTCGGCGCAGAGCTTGAACGGCTATTTACAGCAGCAGGAGATGAAGTTACTATCTATGGGTGCTGGGGCGCTACCGCAAATAATTATATTAGTGGTGGAAAGATAACTATCAATGGGCAAGAGATGCAATGTAATTCTGCTTCTTTTAATAAGAAATCAACCATAAAAGGCCCTTATGATCTTCCAAGCGTGGGACAGATATCAAAACAATTTGATGATGAGCCGGATATAGTAATTGTCGCTTTAGGAGCTAATTATGTTAAAGGTGATCTGACTCAGAGCGAAAAATTAGTAGATGAATTAGATAAAAATATTCTTGGTTTTACTTCGGAATGCTATTGGGTCGGGCCTCCGATCGCGCCTGACCAAGAGCATAGCCCTACTACTTTCTACCAAAAATATTATGGGCAGGTCGGGAAATGCGCCTTGATAGATTCGCGATTATCCACAATATTTAATTTTCCTAAAGCAGGAGAGATCCATTTCGACGATTCGAGAGGAAATACCGGCGGCACTGCTGTAGCTAAAAGCTGGGCGCAGAATGTTTTTGCCAGAGTGAAAGGAGCTTCGGCTGCATCTCAAGAATCAGCTAAAAAGACCCCAATCAAAGATAATCTCCGTGATGTAGCAATACTAGAATGGGAAGGATGGGATAAAGGGGCTTAAAAATAAAATCAAGCGTAAA
>CAYHKV010000126.1:0-3067 GCA_964357125.1 uncultured Methanosarcinales archaeon
TGCAGCAGCGTAAGGGGAATTAGGGATCATCTTGGTATCTTCATCCTGCGGGCAGGCAGTGTTAGCGCCATACAATTCGCTGGTAGAAGCCTGATAGAATTTTATGTCTTTGTTGAAATGCCTTATTATCTCCAGGAAACGGGTTGTACCGCTGGCGTCTACTTCGGTAGTCAAAAGCGGAAAATCGAAGGAATTGCCTACGAAGCTCTGCGCGGCCAGATTATAGATCTCATGCGGATCGGAAATGGTGACTGCCTCAAGCAACGATGAAGTGTCGCATAAGTCTGCAGGTATGAGGGTAACTTTATTGAGGATGTCAAGATGCTGTAATCTCCAGAAATTAGGGGTAGAGACCCTTCTGTAAGTGCCGAATACCTTATAGCCTTTACTGAGAAGCAGTTTTGCCAAGTAAGGGCCGTCTTGCCCGGTGATTCCGGTTATTAACGCTCTTTTCATAGTATTGGGTTGCTTTGCGTAGGTTTAAAAAGATTTCTAAAGATGGTTCTATCTGTTATCTTATATCGTTTTTGACTGTCCACCAGCCAACAGCTTTTCATATTCCTCTACAAATTCTGTGGTTATTTTGTTTACCGAAAAATTTCGCGCGGTCATAAATCCATGTTCATTCAATATTTTCATTTTTGTTTCGTTTTTTAATGCATATATTATCTTTTCCGCAATCGCTGAAGGATCTGCAGGTTTTACCATAAGACAATCTTTATCTTCTATCAAAATTTCCTTTAGTTCTTCTAATGCAGAAGTGATAACCGTGCTTTTACACGCCAGGCATTCCAATACGCATGAAGGGTTACTTTCGGTGCGTGTAAGCGTCCTGTAAGGAAATACAGCTAAATCGGCAAGATTTACATATTCAACAATATCAACATCATCAGTTATTATTTTAACGTGATCATGCAACCCATTATCGATCATAAAATCGCCGTATTTTCGATCTATGTTGCTGAATCTGCAGACATAAGTAAAGAGAACATCCGGATTTTGTTGGATCACAGCCGGCATCGACTGGAAAAGGTCATAAGTTCCTTTATCATCACGCATAGCCCCATAGAAGAGAATTATCTTTTTGTCAGTAAGCGAATACTTCTTTTTTAAGCTGTCTTTCGGCAAAGGAGCAAATTTAGCAGTGTTAATATGGGATCGTATCATTTTGATTTTTTCTTCTCTGATGCCTTTGCTGATCAGCTCAGATTTTAGATTTTCTGTAGCTACGGTTATCAGCTCCATGGATTTAAGCAGAAAATACATGCTATTTCCTATCTTTTCTTGAGAACGTGATTTGATGGTATGTATGATTTTTGCGGCAGGAAATAATCTTTTAGCCGCAATCCCGTTTAAAGCTAACGGTATCGCAGAACTGAAGCTATGAATTATATCGGGGCTGAATAATGATTGTTTTTTTATTTTTTTTAATGTAAAATAAACGCTTGAGAAAGGGCTGATTCTTTTAATGATAGGCCATTTGCTTATTCTGGAATCCCTATATACCGGAATGTCCTGGAAGATTTCGAAATCAGGGAATTCTTTTCTGCCCTGCGAGACTATAATCACTCCGTGGCCTAATTTTTGCAGCTGATGCGCAAAGTCAGTGATGGTAATATTAGTGGCTTCTTTAAGGTTACCGGTGAATGAAGAAGATATGATCATTATATTCATATCAATACCACTCCCGTAACATTTTATATAATACTAATTCATTTATCTTTTGTTGATCTTTGATGCCGTCAGTAGTTTTAAGCTTTAAATCATAAGTTAGCTTATTAAATATGGATAATTGACGTTCGAGCTCTTCAACAGTCTCTTTTGGACGGCGTTGATGAAGCACTTCTGAAGAATTATAAAGCAAGATGTTCAATGTCGGCCTTGGAAACAGTCCCATAAGTATCTTCTTATACCAGAAAGGTACATTTTTCATGAGTATTATGTCGGAACAGTACCGGTCGGTGATCACTATTTTTTTGCCCATCCTTTTAGGAAATATTTTAAAGTAGTATCTCAATAATAAATCCAAAGCGAAGAGGTGGGAACTAAAGGTGTATAACCATCTTTTCTTCAAAGAGATTTCGTTCTTTTCATTCTTTCTTCCTGTCAGAGCTTTCTCTTCTTTCTTATTTTCTGAAGATTTGTATCTCTTGCCAAGAGATGTGATGGGAAGTATATGCTCACGGCCTCTTCCAGTATAAACAACGGCTGTTTTTCTTCCAGTTTCCTGAAGAAAGCTGTTTAAACAATCTACTGTTGTAGATTTTCCGGCTCCATCAGGACCTACTATGCTGATCAGCGGCCACGTCTTTAGGAATTTTTTCCATTTCACCCAGCGGAGGAAAAGTCTACTAATTATGATCATATGTTTAGGATCCTTAACTATAAAATAAGCTACGATTGAAGGTATTTTTATCTTATGAAATGACTGATTATCAATATTTTCAATTATATGGTGCGCATTTTTTTTATTGAATATCTGCGAGAGCTTATTTAAGCAGTATCCTCTGTCTATTTTTTTTTCTTTAAGCAGGCCGATCAAAATTGATTTGTATTTTTCTTTAAAATATCTTTTGCCTAAGATTGAATGGGCAGTAAGCATGACGAACGTGTCGTTATCATCTGGAGTGAAGAAAAAAGATCTATTTATCCGGTTATTAAGGATAGATCCTTTGTAATAGGGCATGTCGTTCCAATAAACTCCTCCGACCTGAACATCAAAACTGCAATATTTTTGGTCTTCTATCTTGAAGAATGCCTTGTGCCTGAGAGAAAACTGCTGTTTTCTTTTATTAAAATCATTTTCCTTGAGTATAGCTTCTGCCCTGGAAAAATCAGCTTCAGCGATAGTTATGTCTATGCTTTCAGGGGGAAACGGCTCTCCTAACAGGAATTCGTAATTTCTAAGTATGCAGTAACTGATATTATGTTTATTGAAATCAAATAGTACTCGTTTAAGGTTTTCGATTCGGCTGTCCATTTTTCATGAAGATCGGAAGCGCGTCGTGGAGGGAAAGAGGGTAGATCTCGGGGGTCGCCGGATCAGTAAAAAAAAAAGGGGGGGGGG
>CAYHKV010000127.1:0-3061 GCA_964357125.1 uncultured Methanosarcinales archaeon
AAGCTAAGGATGGCAAAATTGCCGAAAGTCTCCAACGAATCGTAAGATACTTTTTTTGAATTTAATTCGTCCAGATAGTGTGTACCCTGGCTGCCTTTGTTGACAACGTATTGCTTATCCTGGACTAGTAATAAGTAATTATCCTGATTTTCAAAAAAGTTAAAGGTAAAATCTCCTGAAAAAGCAAATTCCTGCATGTTGCCGGAAGATAATAAAGTGACTGCTGTTGAGAACAAGGGATTGTCAAAATCTATCCTTGGAGATACCACTACCAATAACTTATCGTTGTAGATAGAGCCAAAGATCATATTAAGGTATGCATCCGCCTTGCCATCGTTATCTAGATCAAGATCCATCTGCAAGGGCTTAAAATAAGTTCTGGTATCTTCATCCGCCTCAAGAACTTCCAAGGCGATATTCTGGTCATTTATTGAATCAACAGAGAGTTCATGATCGCTATTTACCGTGATCGCGTATACATTCCCGCCGTATTTGAAAAATAAGCTGCTCTGAGGAGTGATGAGATTATAGAAGATATTATTTTGGGCAAGATCGACGCTGTCCTGCACTGAATTTCCTTTTAGCTGCATAGCGGAAACTGAGCTGATCTTCTTGTAAGCATCGGTATTTAAAGGATTAAAATCCCACCCAAACAGATGCTGGGGATTGTTATTGTTGCAGAAAGGGCTTAGCGGATCTCCTGAAGGCAAGACCGAATGTGCATTGTCGCAGATGATCCAGGAATCTTCACGGCAAAGGTATTTATCATTGATAGAATCCCATTTGAAATTTTCATCACAAGCATTCCATTTAGAATTAGCGCACACAAACTGCTTATTCTCTGAGAGCAGCCCATTTTGAGTACATAGTACCCAGCTTAATTCTCCGCCGTAATCATCGCAGAGCATGGAAGTGCTGTCTTGATCTGACCGCGGCCGATAAGAATTCTGCTGAAGACAATCATAATAAACTTCTGAAAGAGATACCGAAGATTTAAGAAGCGATCCGGCGCCGCAGCTATTTTCTTGCGTACAGCACAATGATTGGAGCTGAGTCTGGCTGCCTGCAATCTTTGTTAAAAGCGAATATTGGCTCGCCTGCGGCTGTCCCGGCAGATCCTTACAGACAACACCCAGATCTGCTACTACACCCGCCTGAACCACTTCTGGTTCTGCTCCTTCGGGCCAATAAAAACCTGTGGGAGGAGCTTGTCCAGAACTCCAGGCCTTGCCTACGGTTACTCCCGACCTTAATAAGAAGAAACCGCCGATCAACAGAACTAACGTAATCCCTATTATTACCGATAATTTAGTACGATCTAGTCTATCTGCCACTTTTTAAGAGGATTAATATTCTTTCATTTAAATAATTTCCTATAGGCTAAATAATCCCTATAAACTTTTTTGCTTATAGATATATAGCAAGATTATCCGGTATATGAGCTGTTGCACATCCCGCTGGTATTTGCCCGGTAGGTAGAATTTATCTCCTGCGCGGTAAGAGCCCTTCTCCAGATCGCCAATTCATCTATGCTGCCGTTAAAATACCCAGTAGTTCCCTGCAAAGAACCGATCACGAAAGAGACGGTGTTATTCACCGAGCCATTTTCTGCGGTTATATCTGCGGTAGTGTGCAGAGCGCCGTCAAGATACATCGAAAGCAGGCCTGATCGGTTGTAAACTCCGGCAAAATGATGCCAATTGCTGAAGTTAGCTCCTGGAGTAAATCCATAGATTGAAGTTCCGCCGTCAGGATCGCCGTCTATCCTAAATAATATGGTCACTCCGTTGTTTCCGATGTCAGAATCATAACCTACCTGGCTTCCGCAGCTTGGACAGCCTTTGCTAAATATGTAATTGTTGCTAAAGTTATCTGCTTTTTTCATCCAATATGATACTGTAAAATCATCCCGGCCCATGTCTAACCTGCCGTCTGCAGGATCGCCAACCAAAACATAATCTTCAACGCCGTCAAAATTAAATGCGCTGCCCACCTGCCCGGAGACGAATGAAACATCTTTCTTGAGCAGGCCATAATTATGTTTCATATTATCGGTGGCATTGCCGTGGCCCGGCCACCAGCCTAATATATTTTCTGACGGGCAGGCATTGCCGCAGTCTGCAGAACAAGAGGTGGTAGATTCATTGCGGAAGTCGCACCTTCCGTCACCGCAAGTAGAAGTTATCCCTGAAATCGTGCCATTGCATTGCGATGAGCAGAGCGTGCATGAAGCATCTCCGTAAATGCATTCCTGATTCTGCCCGTCATCGCATACTTCGTAACCTTCAACAACGCCGTTGCCGCAAAGAAGATAAGTAGTGTTATAGCCGGAATTAGTCAGTTCATAAGTTGGAGTCACATTATAATAATCGTTGCTATAAACTACCGTATCCCACGAATAATTATCCACTATATTGATCCCCGAACCGCGCAGGTTATTGAATTGGTTGTGAAATATTAAGGTGCCTTTGAAATCATAAGGAGTATCTGAACGGGTAAAAGTAGGGCGCAGGGTTATGCCGCCTTCGTAAGAGATAACATCTGCGCGGCTGATAGTATTATGGCTTATGACTAGATTTTCGCTCAATACCGGGTTGGCAAAACTGGTAGTCGCGCTATAGCCTATCTCTATCCCCCCAGTGCTGTTGGGAAAGAGATATTCACCGTCTATATTGTTATTCCTTATCTCATTGGCGTAAGAGACCCAGCTGTTATTAACTCCGCTAGCGGTCGCGCTAACAATTCCGTTGGTTTCATAATGATAATTGCCGCCAATAACTGAATCCGTCACCATGGAATAGAAACCAGTGTATCCAGACTGCCACTTAGTGGGATTAGCTTTAGCGCAGCTGCGCTGGTCTATGATATTATCGACCATGTATGCGTTCCAGAAAGACCTTACTGATAATAGATAACTACTGTTGTCAGGATTTATGTCCCAATCAGGAGATATGCTATAGATCTGCAAAGAGCCGTCGGAAGTATAATTTAGGATCTTCCTGGACTGGCCCATGCCTTTGCCGTCTACTATGACGATCCAATGTTCTCCGTAATAATCGCT
>CAYHKV010000128.1:0-3025 GCA_964357125.1 uncultured Methanosarcinales archaeon
TTATCGTGCTATTGGTGAAAGTGCTGTTAGTGTTTCCATCGCCATTACTATCCTTATTATTATTCCCCGTGCTATTATCCGCGCATATAGTTTGCGTATCGCATTCCTGTACTATTTCCTGATTGCATCGTTCTTCCACTATTCCCTGGCAAGTCTCTCCAGAACATTCTGAAATGGTCTCATTGGCGCATACAGGAATACATTGAGCAGTGCATACTTCCCTCATCACTCCGTTGACCTCTTCCTGCGTACATTGCGGAGTGCAGTTATCGTTGCATACTTCAGTTATTTTTGGTATGCAGTTGGGCGTACATTTCTGAATAGTTTCATTTTTACAGGTGGTGGCCGTCTGATTAGTGCATACCGTCTCCTGATAGCAGTTTTCCTGCAATGGTTCGTTCAAAGATGGCAGGACTGAAATGACTGCTCCGGTTATGCTGCTGTCGCTCAAGAAAAACGGAATAGCTATCGCTGCCAATGCCAGCAGGATCATTAAATATATCTTAACCCTGTTAGTCCTCTTCCAGTTTTGTTTTTTATTTATCTTTGGCATTTTAGCTCGTGGCGTACATACACGGTCCTGATAGTATTGTAATTCTTATTCAAAATAGCTGAAATCTTCACAAACGGCAATTGATGTTTGAGTTTTAGATAAGCGACAATAGTTTCCAATACTGAGAATTTTCTGTTTTTGAACTTATCAAAAGGAAGCACGATGGTCGTATCAGAGACATCCAGCGGTTTCCTAATTTTTTGTTTCGCTTTAGTATAGGTGGTGTAGATGGTGCTTTTTTTCCGATTCAGCAGCAAGGCTATCTGGGAAACATTTTTTTGTCCGTTATCTTTAAGAAAAACGACCATCGCTTCCAGCCCTGACAGCTGAGAACGGAAAATAGAGATCGGAAATCCTTCCTTTGTTTCCAGTATGCCGCTTAAGATCTCTTTTTTTTCTTGTTCAGACAGCGAAGCGATTAGCTCAGAAAGTAATTCTACTATTTTTCTCCTCTTTTTGGTGTCCACTCTTTAGGCAGAGAGAATCAAAAGAGGTATATAAATCTATGTTATCATGTGGTCAATTGTTGCTATTTTGTGGTTTTAATTTACTATTATGTAGTTTAACCGGCCTATTTCCCTGCTCCTCCCCCTCTTATTTTGGTCTTCTCTATCCTATTTTGTAGTCTTTTAATATTATTTTGTAGTTTAATTATATTATCATGTAGTTACATTAAATAGGCAGAAAGCCTCGTCTTTTAAGGCGAGGATGAATGCTTTCTAGCCTATTTATGTCACAAAGTGCGGGGATCAGAAAGCGTCTTTTTTCAAGCCTCACTCTTCAGAGCGAGGTGAGACGCTTTCCCGCACTTTCATGACACAAGGTTTTAATACCTCCTGTATTTTCTGAATCTTATGTGGGTCCATAATCTCAATCCGACCTTACTGAAATTAGGTTTTTTAGAGATAAGGTGGTATGGCTTGGTGTATATCTTTGGTTTCTTCCTATCCATACTCTGGTTATTTCATCTTAGAAAGAGAGGATTGATCGCTTTGAGCAAAGATGAAATCTGGGATTTCGTCTTTTATCTTATGCTGGGCGTTTTGATAGGGGCAAGATTGTTTGAAGTATTCTGGACTCCTGAATTATATCTATCTGATCCGATAAACTTATTCAAGATTTGGCAGGGTGGGATGAGTTTCCATGGCGGTTTTGTAGGGATAGTTACGGCGGCCTGGCTTTATTGCAGGAAGAAGAAACTGCCGATCTGGAAAATGGCCGATTATATGTCTCTCCCGGCCATGTTTGCCTTAGCATTAGGCAGGATCGCCAATTTTGTCAACGGCGAATTGGTAGGAAGAGTTTGGAACGGCTCTTGGTGTGTGATATTTCCTGATTACGGCAGTCAATGTCGGCATCCCAGCATGATCTATGCTTTCTTGCAGCGCATGGCAGTTTTCGGCTGGCTTTCTTTTCTAACATTCAGTAAAAGTCTTCAGTCAAGCTTTAAGCCCGGTTTCATTTTCTGGAACTTTGTTTTGTGGGAAGGTGTTGGAAGAATAATCGTTGATTTTTATCGGGAAGATATACTTTATTTCGGTTTCAGCCTTGGGCAATGGTTCAGTTTAGTGATGGTGATTGCCGCAGTAATTGCCTTTGTCAAATATTACCAAGAAGATTGGAAAAATATATTCAAATCAGAAAAATAACAAGATCAATTCTAAGCATTTAACTTAGCTTCTTCCTTAATTTCGCCAAAGCGATGTAATCATCCTTTGTCCCGCTGCCGCCTTTGCATTTGGCTTCCAGTTCAGCCAGTTCTTTTTTTGTATCTTTAAATCTTTTTTCTAAATCTCTTTTGCTCATAGCCATTGTCAGATCACCATCGCTTTGAATGCATATCTAATATATAATCTTTATCCGTAATACCATTTATTTTCGTTCTTCTGTTCCCGTTCTTTTACCGATCCGGGATCATTTATTCTCGGCCTATGTGAAGCAGGATCTCTTCTCATGGTTATGTCCAGGCTTTTCAGGAACATATTCATGCCTTCCTCCATCTTCAAAGGGCCTTGAAGGTGTCCTTCCACAGCAGGAGTTCCTGAAAATACTATCAGCCGGTTGGAGATGTAATCTAAGAACATCAGGTCATGGTCTACCACTAAGATAGTGATATCTCTTTCCCATGCTAAGTTTTTAATTATTTTTGAGATCAATAATCTTTGTTCAATATCTAGATAAGCGGAAGGTTCGTCCAGCAAAAATAATTCCGCATCCTGCGACAGGCAGTGTGCTATCGCAACCCGCTGCAGTTGCCCTCCAGAAAGCTCTGACAATTTCTGGGTGAATAATTTTTCCAGATCAAGGGGATTTATCAATTGATGCTGGTATTTGGCGATGGCTCTTTCCAGGAAATCTGCGACCGTAATCTCTGAAGAAGTCTCAAGATATTGCGGCTTATATGCAACTTTGACTTTCTTATCCAGTTCTCCTGAATCTGGATCTATCAATCCCGCCAGGATCTTTATGAAA
>CAYHKV010000129.1:0-3009 GCA_964357125.1 uncultured Methanosarcinales archaeon
TGAATGCGCAGGTGAAAATTCAGGGAATACCTGCTGTTTTGGCTATAAAGAAAAAGAATCTTGATCTTCAGGAAATAAACATGCATGAAAAACAACAAAAGAGCGATGAACAATTCAGTGATCGCATTGATAGTGATTATCTTGTTATGCGTACTGCTTTTCGTCGCAACTATTTTTATGCTTCAGAAGAAATTCGGATTACTGGTTCCGTGAAATGAGATATGTCAACTACAAAAAAGGGGATGGAAGAACTTAGTTTTATAGTCTGGATAATAATTCTTATAATCTTATTGTTGGCGGCGGGAATGTTGTATTTTAGTCTTAGCAAGGAGGGGGGAAGTTTGCTGGATAAGCTTCTGAACCTATTTTAATAATGGTCAGCTCTAAGATATTTTTTCTGGTAATACCCCTTGTTTTTCTGATAATCGTATTGGTGGCCTTTTTTGGCCCTGAAAGCGCATGGGAAGAGCTGAAAAGTGTAATATCTACGGTAAAAGATATTCTTCCTACTGTCAAAGTGGGATTGGATGTACAGAAAGCCGATGTATCAATACCCGCTGAACACCGCGCAGCGATAATCCAGATGGCGGATACTATAAATGCCATGCTGAAGCCCGGCAAAAAAGATTGCTTTTCTAATTATGGCAAACTCCCGGATCTGGGAGAAAAAGGCACTTCTATAAATTTTGAGCTTTCTGATTCCGGCGATAAAACCATACTGACTGTAAGGGGCGGGTCGGGCGGCGATCTGGTCATAACAGATCTGCGCAGGGAATTTCCAGGGATGGCGCCTTGTGTGATCGCCGGGCCGGACAATGCTGCTGAACATTTCTTCGATTGGTTTATCAAAGATGGAGAAAAATTTGGAAAGGATCTTGTCACCAGCCCTTATTATACAGAAGTTTCCTGGGTCAATATTTTTTACGGCACTTCAGGCAACAATGGAAACAGAATCAATATGCGTGATCTTCCGGAAGGAAGCGTGAGCGGCAAATCAGATAATTTTGAAAATAATGGATGGATATTCACGCCGAATGGCAAAGACATCTGTTTTTTCCCTACTAATTTTGTATATGATACTGACTTTGAGGGGATAGACAATAATATCTTTATTGAGGGAGAAGAAGATTCCATCCCGCATAGGGTCACGCTGGGAAAACTGGATCGCTGTGAGCTGATATGAAATTAACAAAAAGAGGCACCGCTGAATTCATCATAGGGATAATGATAGTGCTGATCGCTTTTTTTCTGATAGCGGGTATGCTGCTGCGGTTCACTTCAAAAGTAAATGACAAAGAAGCTGAGATATTATGCCATGCCAGCATAGCAGTAAGAACCAGAAGCGCCATCCAGATAGGAGAAAGCGCCGGATTAGGCGCAAAATTAGTCCCTGCTATCTGTCAAACTATCGACAAAAAGATATCCGGAAAAAAGGAAGAATTGATGACTAAGATAGCAGATAAGATGGCGACCTGCTGGTGGATGTTCGGAGAAGGAAGATACGAAGAACTGCTCCATAGTTGGGATTTAAATTTGGTAGTGGTGGGCACCATACATGGGAATAAATGTTTTAATTGTTATACCATGCTGATAGATGAAACGGAAATTGAAAACGGGCAGATTACGCGGAAAGAGATGGAAGAATTTCTGATGACCCATAATTATGCAAAGATCGGCAACGAAACAAGCAAGGTGACTTATTTTGATTACATACAAAGCTATGGCGGTCCAGGAAGGACAGTGATGCTAACTCCAGATATATCTCCGAGGCAGGGATATGCCATATCCATCATGCCTAAAAACAGGGCTCAGAGTAATTTTTGGGAAGATGCGGATAATTTTTTTAGTCCAAGCAGTGAAGGGATCCCTCCGGAACAGCTGATAAAAACAGCATATGCCGAAAGAGATGTAAGCTCCATCTATATAGGTCCTATAACAGAAGCGCAGGAGTTGTGCGGTTCTGGAGACATATCCGGGCAATAAAAATGAAAAAGGTGACAATATGAAATTATCCAATTCCAAAAAGGGGGCTTCGCCGATAACTATCATCGCATTCATGATATTAGCCCTGATAGTAGTATTTTTGCTTATCAGCTTATTTTCTGGACAGATATCTATTTTAAGGGGCATAGTCGGCGGCCAGCAGAAATCATTGTCCGGAGATTCGGATAAGGACGGCATCCGCGATTTTATAGACAAATGCCCCTGCACTTTCGGCGAATCTACTTCGGAAGGATGTCCTGCAGCATTTAAGGAAGAGGAAATAAAGGCAGACAAAGAAAAATTTAATTCTGAGGAAGGCTGTGGTGAATCTCAGGCAGCTTCTTCACAAGAGCAGGGGAGCGGCGTAACAACTACAGTACAAAAGGAAGAGCCGATAAGGAGCATAGATAGCATAAAAGTTTCAGAAGCTGCCAAGCAAGACCTATTGCTAATATCTGATCAGCAGCAGAAGGACAGGATATTGCGCCTTTCTGATGCCAACATAGAAAAATTGTTCAAGTTATCTGCAGAGCAGAGAGACCAAGTTTTAGAATTCACGTCAGCTGAAATAGTCAAGCTGCTGGATTTAGCTCCGGAAGAGTTGAAGGAAGTTTTGGCTTTGAAAAGATCGGCTGCGACAAAACTATTAACTTTAGATTTATCTGGCATAAAAGAAATATTAAAGCTTTCTGACGCATTCAGAGATCGGGCTTTGATGCTTTCGACGGATAACTTAAACAGATTATTAGCCTTAACTTCCGATGAAAGGACAAAGATATTGAATGCATTTACCGATGAAGAAGTATCACAATTATTGTCAAAATACAAAACTGCCGAACTCAAAAAGATATTAGGCACTTTCAACACTCCTGCAGAATTAGAAAAAGTAAAAGAATCATTAAAATCGGTATTGATACATACAGAAACGATATTTCCACGTTATCGTTCCATAGAGATATTTGCCAATGACGATAATGCTGATGGCGAAGGCGGAACAGAAGAGATCCATCAGGCTTGCGCAGGGTT
>CAYHKV010000130.1:0-3005 GCA_964357125.1 uncultured Methanosarcinales archaeon
AATACCACTAAAGAAGAAGTCAAAACCGTGACTGCAGAATTAAAAGATATCATGCAAGAGACCAACAAGCTGCAGCGGAGAGTTGTAGGGTTGTTAGTAAATGCTAAACTGCGGGTATTGGTAGACAAACAAGCCGGATTGCATGATGCTATGCAAGAAAAGATAGATGCATTGGTTGCAGAAGGCAAGGACGTATCTGGATTGGAAAGTATCTTAGCTGAATTTGATGCTAAAGTTGAAACGCTTAAATCAGATTTCGATATCGCCGAAGATAAATGGATGCAGATAGGCACTGTGGAAGATTTTGACTTGTTCAACAGGGGATTGAGAAGAGCGCAGAACCAAGTGCGCAAAGATCTGGAAGATCTTAGAGAATCACTGCATGAATTTGTCAAAGCATACAAAGAACTTGTAAGCGAAGAAACAGAAACAGATGAAACACCGGAGAACGAGACTGAAGATACTCCCGGAAATGAGACTGCTGAACTGCCAGTAAATGAAAGTGTTGAAGTTCCAGCCAATGAGACGGCCGTGAACGATTCAACCGAAGTTGGCGGAGAGGATAATAGCAGCGTGGAGATAAACCAGACTGATGCTGTTGATACTAACGAATCAACTGCAGCAGTTCAGGCATAAAGAGGTGGCTGATGAAAATAATAAAGGTGTCGGTGTTGCTCCTGCTGTTAACAGCAGCGATAGTGGCTGGCTGTAAGGTTGCTGATAAAGTGACTGAAAACGGCCCTGGCGCGTTCATAGCAGGAGTCCCTGAAGCTTCAGAAAAAGAACTCTCAGCCGGATTGCAGGAGCTGGATGACATCCAAGCCCTGGAAAGCTTAGAAGTAGAGATAAACTTGACTGATGTTGATTCGCTTCAGTGGGATTAAAATTTATTTCTTTTTTTCTTCTTTTTTCTTTTTGAGCTGGTAAGGTTCTAGAACCTGTTTCAAAATGTCATCAGAGAGATTTCCATTCTGCTGATATATGCTTAACAATTGCTTTGCTTCGCTTAATCCTAATTTAGCCGATTCCACCCGGGCTTCCAAACCCACATGCTTGACTATGCCGCCTATGTGTTCGTCTCTTATATGGCCCGTAGCAGAAGCGTACAATCTTTCACCAATTTTTCCTTGAAGGTCTCCTTTAAGGGCGTCAAATTGCTTGTGATTAAGCTTTTTACCATATTTGCTTACAAACCGATGTAACTCATGGCTGGTAATTCCGGCATAAGCCTGCATCAGCATATCTTTTTCTAGATCATCTAAATCTTTAGATACTTTAAAGTGCGCTTTAGCCTTGTTGATGTACATATCGGACATGGTTTTTACAAACAAATCCTGTATCTTGGTATCTTCAAGCTTGTCAAATTTTACTTCTCCCCCTTCCATCAAGTGCTTTTTCACCGCTTCGCCGTAGGCATCAGAATGCACCTGTCCTGCGGTATCGACTAATGTTGTAGCATGCTGATAGAGCTTTTTATGTTTAGCGATATAATCAGGAATCTTCTCATCTTCTTTTTTGGCCATACCAATAAAGATGCAAAGGAGATATATAAGTATTTCTGTTTAAAAAAAACGACCAAAAACCGTAATAATAAAAAGAAACAACTAAAACCTTTAAAAAGATAGGCTATTTTTAGTGCTTGTATAATATCAAGTTTATATAATATGGATACCATAGGAGGACATGCTAATGGCTAAAAAAACTACTTCAAAATCAATGCAGGCAAAAGAGATAAAACCGGTACAGGCAGAAATCCCGCTGCCCGCCAACATACCTAATCTTCCTCCAGAAGTGGAGCAGAAGCTAAAAGCGATAAAGGATAAGCTGGACCAGTTCAAAACTAAGGTAGTTGATAAGTTCGGCGATTATATAGTAGGCATAGCCTTGCTGCCTCCGGAAAAGATGCAAAAAGATGCTGCTTCTCCTGAAAATCCAGAAGCTGAGAAAAAAGAAGACCCAGATAAAATACACGTTTTGGTAGTCATCGATGATACCACCTCCCAAAAGATGACCAAAGATGAGCTTTACAACAAGCTATCTTCAGTTATCAAACAGATTGGAGAAGAAGTAGACAAAAATATCGCTACCCAATGCGCCCTTCTTACCGATATCTGGCAGAATTGTTATGATGCTAAGTACGACCTGAACAGGCTTATCTCGATGAGCGCGCCGCTGCATGATACCGGCATGATGGCTGCTATCAAGATCGCCGAGATCCATAAGAGCATGGTCATAAAGAAATTCGAGAAATATATCCTCAGTTACGTCTTAGCCGGATCATTGACGCAGGGAAGAGCTACCCCTACTTCCGATATTGATGTCTGGATAGTCATTGACGATACTGATGTCAAGAAGATGAGCCGTATAGAATTGAAAGATAAATTGCGGGCGATAATAATCGGCATGGGCGCCGAAGCAGGAGAGATGACCGGCATCAAGAACAAATTAAATATCCAGGTATATATCCTGACTGATTTCTGGGATTCATTAAAAGAAGCCAACCCTATAATATTCACTTTGCTTAGAGACGGTGTTCCGTTCTACGACCGGGGAATTTTCATGCCTTGGAAGCAATTGCTGCGCATGGGAAGAATCAAGCCCAGCAGGGAAGCTATCGATCTGTTCATGAGCACTGGCGAGCAGAGCATCAGCAGAGTGAAGATGCGGCTGAAAGAGATGGGCATGGAAGATACCTATTATGCTATATTGACACCATCACAGGCAGCGATCATGCTGTACGGGCTGCCGCCACCTACGCCGAGAGAAACTCCGGAAGTTTTGGAAGAGATTTTTGTCAAAAAAGAAAAGATGCTGGAGCCTGAATACGTCAAGATATTGCGGAACAATGTTGATCTGCGAAAGAAGATCGAACACGGTGAAAAGAAAGAGCTCAGCGGAACTGAGTTAGACAGATTGATAACCGATGCTGAAAAATTCCTGAAAAGGATCAGAGAACTATTTACTGAGATAGAAGCGAAGCACGACCAGCAGAGCATAGCTCATTT
>CAYHKV010000131.1:0-3003 GCA_964357125.1 uncultured Methanosarcinales archaeon
TTCTGCGACCTTGCGATAAGAGACATCGAATTTGACAATTACAAAGATAAAAAAGCAGTGCGAAAATTAGCTCAAGAATATGATTTCTTCATCTCTCAGGCCAATATCATGCCAAAAGTGGCAGCTATATTCGGTAAATCTTTAGGCGCAAGAGGAAAGATGCCTAACCCTAAATTAGGATGCGTAGTTCCTCCAAACGTTAACCTTGAGCCTTTAGTCAAGAAACTTGCTACAACCATCCGTCTCAGCGCAAAGAAAGGTACTAATCTACAATGCCAGGTCGGAAAAGAAGACCAGTCAGAAGAACAGATCATAGATAATATACTTACGGTCTATCAGACTGCTATAAAACAATTGCCTAATGAAGCTCACAACGTCAGGGAAGTGATGTTGAAGTTATCAATGGGAAAACCGGTGAAGATATAATATGGTCAGCGAGCAAAAAAAACAATTAGTACAACAGATAGCGCATGACGTTAATACTTATCCTATCATAGGAGTGGTTAATCTCCAGAATCTTCCTGCCCAGCAATTGCAGGTAATGCGTTCCATGCTTAAAGGCAAGGGAGTAAAAATCTCCATGGCCAGAAAAAAATTATTGGAATTGGCTATATCTCAATCAAAGAAACAGAATATCGCGCAGCTTTCGCAGAAGATTAAAGGCATGCCTGCGTTGTTATTCACTAAAGATAATCCTTTTGCGCTAAACAGCCTTATCCAAAAGAACAAATCTGAAGCTCCTGCAAAAGCAGGTCAGATCGCTCCAAGGGATATCATAGTAAAAGCAGGCCCTACCAGTTTCGCTCCAGGTCCGATAATTTCAGAGCTTGCAGCCGTCGGCATCAAGACCAAAGTAAATGCAGGCAAGCTGGAAATAATCCAGGACACCAAAGTAGCGAAAGAAGGAGATGTGATAACTCCTAAACTTGCAGAGACCTTAAAACGTTTGGATATCAAACCGATGGAGATCGGGCTTAATCTTGTCGCAGTATGGGAAGACGGCTTGTTATTCGACGCTAAACAGCTTCACATAGACGAAAAAGAATACGCTCAGAACATCACTCAGGCTGCCAGTTGGGCCATGAATTTGGCCGTAGAAGCAGCATATACCACTAAAGAGACCACCGATCTGCTATTGCAGAAAGCATTCCGCGAAGCAAAGGCAGTCGGCATTGAGTACGCCATACTCAGCAAGGAAACTGCTGATGAGATCTTGGCAAAATCAGAACGGGAAGCCCTTTCAGTAAAGAAGGAAGCTAACCTATAACTAAACTATGATGTTCATAATATACAATATTATGGAGGTATAAAAAATGGAATACATTTACACCGCAATGTTGCTTCACAAAGCAGGTAAGAAGATCTCTACCGACGCAGTGAAAGCTGTACTTTCTGCTGCTGGAGTTAATGTTGATGAAGCAAGAACCAAAGCGCTTGTTGCTGCTCTTGAAGGAGTCAACATAGACGAAGCTATCCAGAAAGCTGCTACAGTAACTGCAGTCGCCGCAGCACCAGCTGCCAGCGCCGGAGCTTCTCATGCTGGAGAAGAAAAGAAAGAACATAAGAAAGAAGACAGTAAAAAAGCTGATGAATCAGCCGCAGCAGGATTAGGTGCGCTGTTCGGATAAGAATCTTTCTTTCTTTTTTATTTTTATTTTTATTCTTGTTTCGCAGACCAACATGGAAGTGGATAATAACCAGGAAGCCGGACTTCGGCTTGAACTTAAGGAGAAGAGAAAAGAAGTTTTTACTCTTCGTTCAGAGCTTAATTCTATTCATAATCAAAAGGAACAGCATTTCCAGCAGCTTAAGGCCCTGCATCAGGACATGCAGTCCTGTTTCAAAGAAATCAATTCTATCAAAGAGCAGCGCGATCAGCTGGGCTCAAAAGTAAAAGAGCTGAAGACTCAGCGTGATCAGCTTAATACAGCAGTAAAAGAGACGGCCGTACTTAAGAAAGAAGCCAGCCAGCAGAAAAAAGAATTGATGGATAAGTTAGAAGTAAAAGATGACCCGCGTAAGATCAGATCATATATAGCCAAACTAGAGCATCAGTTAGAGACGGAAGTCATGCCTTTCGGAGAAGAAAAAGATATCCGTAAAAAAATCAAGGAATTACAGGCTAATTATAAAAAATTTCAGGAATTAGGCGAGATATCAAGGAACGTAAGCTCTGTGTCAGCCGATGTAGTCGAAAAACACCGCAAGGCGGAAGAACTGCATCATCAAGTCCAGGAAACTGCCGCAACTTCACAGCAAAAACATGAGCTATTGAATTCTTTATACGAAAAGATGCGCGAGCTAAGAGAAAAAGAAAAACCTTTGGCAGCAGCATATCTTGATCTTAAAGCCAAACATCAAGAGGCTAAAAAAAAGTTAGATGAGCTTCAGGCCAGAGTCAAGGAACTGGGCCAGATGTTCCACGAAGATGAAGAAAAAAGCTTCAAACAGCAGCTGAAAGAGAAAACTGCGCAAGTAACTGAAAAGATCAAGAAAAAAGAAAAGTTAAAGATGGAAGATATACTTGCTTTCCAAGCATCTGATGAATAGGCAGTTATAGTTTATTCAATCTATCTTCAATTTATTTTTAACAGGTCTGTTTTACAGATGACTCCTTTTATCTCCCCTTCATCGTACACCAGCACTAAAGGGTTTTCCTGCAGCAGGTTGAGCAGCATTTTCATGCCGGTTTTAGGTGAGATCAGCGGTGGAATCTCTTCCATGGCTTCTATAGCGGTAAGATGGTCCATTCCCCTGGGATTACCGGATATCTTTTTGAGTATCGCGCTTTCTGTGATCAATCCCAATACTTTACTCCCGGATAAGACCGGCATCTGAGAAATTCCTTTATCTCTAAAAGTTTGAATTATTTTTTTTAATGTATCTTTATGGTTAGCGAAATAAACTTTTCTTTGCATGACCTCTTTAGCTTTTAATTCTTGGCTTTCCTGAAGTTCGTCAAGAGAAGAGAATATAAGCTCCGCTTTAGTAAAAGAGGGGTCA
>CAYHKV010000132.1:0-2989 GCA_964357125.1 uncultured Methanosarcinales archaeon
ATAAGTTCAAATCCTGCTATCTGGGATGCGCTTTTTTTTAATATGATCTTTTGGAAGTCTTTATCTGATAGTTGTCTTTTCTGGGCTTGCAAAACAGAAGAAAACTATTATAAATAACCTTGTTTCATAGATGAGTATGGCAAAATACAAGATCATCCATTTCAAGAAGGACTGCATCAGCTGCGGCGCCTGCGCAGCCATAAATCCTGCTTTCTGGGAGATGGACCAAGAAGGATTGGCAGAATTAAAAGGTTCTACAAAAGTAGATGACCACCATGAATTAGATATTGATGAAAAGGATAAGGAAAGCAATCAAGAAGCGGCTGAAGTTTGTCCTGTGAATATCATCCATCTGAAGAAAATCGAAGATAAAAACTAATGTTTCAATTGTTTTCCCAAAGCGTCATGGAAATTTACCAGATGATGCTTTAACCGGCTTAATAAGGCATTATGGTCTTTCAGCAAGTCTTTTATCTCTTCGTTAATCTTGTGATGTTTCTTCTGGAATTTGTGCTTTTTTTCCGGTTCGGAAGCTTTGTGGTACTTGTCGGTATATTCGTGCATCTCTTTTGAAGCTTCATGTATCTTTTTATTGACTTTAGTCAGCTGTTTGGAATACACATAAAGAAATGCTGACTCTTTGGTTATGCTCATGTGAAGAAGAAGAATCTTGGAATATATAATTTTAGCGATAGGCTGGGTCTAACATAAGAATTTGATTTCGTCTGAAGGACTGCTGTGGAGTAGTAAACCCCTCGAAAGGTTTATAAATTGCCTCCGTAGATTCTAGATCTTATGGGCAATCAAAATTTGTATTTAGTCGGAACACATCACCTTGATTTAGATGGTGAAGAAAGATTAACTACCCTACTAGATCGGCTTTCTCCATCGGTTGTTGCTCTTGAATTCCACAAAGATAGAGAATCATTGGTATCATCAAAAAGGTCTTATGAAGAAATGCGTAAGGATATTAACGAAAGGATTGATGAAGCAGGATTGGATTTGAGCCCAAAACAAAGAGCAACAATAGTTGAATTAGATTACCTAGACGATAATGTATCTGGTTACGAGCTTAGAGTTTCAAAAGATTATCTACAAAGGCACCCTTTTTCAAGATTGGAATACATAGACCTTTCTATTTTGGAAGTGTGTCAATACTTCGTCGAAGAAAAGAAGAGCGAGTTTATGAACATAGCTAGACAACCTGAATCAATAGAGGCATTACGTGAAAACTTAGATCAGGGAGTTCTTGTACATTTGAAAAGTAGAAGAATAAATATACAACAATTTTATCAAGACGCCGAATATCATGGATGGAATTATGAGATACTTACCAATCCTAAAATATTCGCGATTATGACAAAAGGAATGCCTCCACAAAAGATTAAATCACTTAAGGAGTTTAATAATCCTCAAAGAAATGAAGAAATGGAACGTAGGATTAGAGAACTATATAACGGAACTGAAACATTAGTTGCGGTTGTCGGTTTTGTTCATTTAGTGGGATTAAAAACTAGACTTAAAGATTTAGAGCCAAGAGATATGACTCTTGCAGAATTTGATTCTGTTTAAAAGTCCGCCCTTTTTCTTAAGTCGTTCTGGATTCCCTTTTTTTCTTGTAATCTAGGCAGAAATGTATCTATTCATTATCATTTCTTGATGATGATCATGCAATGGTCTCGTTCAAATGGTTCCAGCACTTTGTAATCGATGACCGTGAATTCTTTTTCTAATATGTTCCTGATCTCTATAAAAATATCTTTTGATCTGCGCTTTATATCGATGCTTCTTGCTTTAACTGCTAATAATCCGTAGCCGCCTTTCTTGAGGAATAATTTACAGTTCTTTATGAAAATCTCTGCCTGATTCTTCTGGGCGATGTCCTGATAGACTATGTCTGCGCCGGGAACCCTGCCGATATATTGTTCAGGGTGGTTGGCATCAGCAAGCAAAGGCACGATATTTTTTCTCTGCTGGGAAAGGAAGACCAAGTCGCGGATAACTCTGGGAGCAGGATCGATGCCGAAAAGCATCCCTTTTTCCTGGATCATGTCGGAGATGAAGGAAGCGGTATATCCGTGAGAAACTCCCAGGTAAAGAACTACATCATCTTTCCTGATGCCGGCGTTAGTACAGCCTTTCATGATCATGGCTGATAATTTACTATGGGTCGGATCAAACTCGCGATATTCATCGTTATTTTCCCTTGCGGTACGCTCTTCAAAATGTTTCTTGCCGGGAAGGATGCTTTTAGTGTACAATCTCCTTCCGTCTGAATATATTTCAAATATCTTATGCGATTTTATGCTGCTCATTTTTTCTCTTTAGCTTTTTTCCAGCGTAATGATTCTTCTTCGGCAGTCAATTTTTCATGGGTGAATATCCAAGGCTTGCGTGTTTTTATTTTATGTATGGTGTTGTTCAAGGTTTCCTGAGTGGTGAATAATCCTTTTTCTTCCGCTAATGCGGCTATATTCAAAGCATCCCAGATTATATCTCCTAATTCTTCCTGAAGATTGGCCATATCATTATTTTTTACCGCTTCCATCATCTCATCGACTTCTTCTTTTAGCATATCTGCTCTCTCTTGCAAAGTCCTTTGCTGGGCCCATTCTGAATATTTGCGGTCTTCTACGGCGATGGAATGCAATTCCTGAAATTCTTTCATCTTAACTTCTCCTCCAATTCTTTCAGGTACTGCGGAGCTTTGAATTCCCCTTTAAAATAATCCAATCTTGCGCATAAGGAAAGTTTATCTGCTAAAATCCTGGCAGCTTTTCCTTTGTCATCTCTTTTGGCGTTTTGGATGAGCGGATGATTGATTATGACACCATACTTAGGACTTTTGCTTCCGGTCTTGATATGCCTGAACAAGGCTTTCTCTGCTCCAAGAAGCTGGATGGTTGATGCCGGAAGCATGGCCATATGCTTCAATCCTTTTCCAAGTTCGATCAATCTGGCAGCTATAGTAGTTCCTGTTAATTCCAAA
>CAYHKV010000133.1:0-2985 GCA_964357125.1 uncultured Methanosarcinales archaeon
TCTGATATAGCTGTTTATTATGATGGGAATAAAGAAGAACGTTTCAAATTTAGGATAAAAGCCTCCGGCAGTTTGCCTGATAAAGTAGATCTTCATGTATTTCAGGATCTGCCGGTGCTTATTCAAAAAGAAGTCTTATCTGGGAAAATTCTTTACTATAAAGATTATCAGTTTACTTTTAATGAGTATATGAAAGTTATTAAAGAATTTAACCTGTTTGAAAAGTATTATAATGAGTATTACCAAGAGGCATTAAAACGAATTGAAGCTTAAATCATGGACTACAAAAAATGAACAAGCACCTACAAAACTTCGTTGATTCATTCAATTTAGGCAAAGAATTCCTGTACACTTTACTATTTGATTCTATAACTTTTTCAATCATCATCGGCTTGTTTTTGGGTTTTTCATCTTATCTGAAACAGCGTTCTGATGTGCTGATGTCTGGAAGGTCCCCTGAAGAGCTGCAGCAGCTGTTAAGTGCAGCCGATCCGGGACAGCTTCTTCCGTTCGTCGATCAATTAAAATGGTTTTTAGTTATGGTCATCGCCGGATTTGTTTTGTTAACCCTGTCCAGCTTATTCCTTTATTCCTACGATCAGGCCAGGATATGGAATTACATCCAAGGCAAGAAAGTTACCGCCAAGAATTATTGGCGATGGAACTGGCTTAACCTTTCATTCATATTGCTGCTGCTTTTATCGATAGTTGTTTTTGTCGTAGTGAAACTGATCGTTTTGGGCATATTAAAATTATTAAAGATGTTTATTCCTGTATTTGCGGTAACTCATCTAAGCCTGATCAACAATATCACTAACTTCGTAGACAGCATGAGCACTTTTTACCTTCTGGTAGTTTTTGTCAGCATCTTTTTCTTGATAGCTCATGCCTTCTCAAAGAAATACCTGGTCTGGGAATCTTTCAATGATGGTTTTAAGATGTTTAAACACCATTGGAAAAAAATAATGGTGATGTCGTTATTCGCTACATTAGTAGCAGTGATCATCTCTGTAATCACCTCCCCGCTCAATCTAAACTTGATGTATTCTTCTACTATGGTATCACTATTGGTCAATTTGGTGATAGTAGTGTTTTTTGTGGCCTGGCTGCGGTTATATTTATTAAAAGTGATAGAATGAGCATAACACTATGGATATTATTCCTTTTATAAAAAACAAGACTATTGCAGTCAAAGTGATCCCTTCTTCAGGAAGGAATGAGATAAAAGAAGAGAACGGCAAACTGAAAGTTTACCTCAAATCTCCTCCCGATAAAAACAAAGCCAATGCGGAATTGATCAAATTTTTTAAGAAAAGCTTCAATCTTTCAGTGAGCATAAAATTCGGGAAAACCAGCCGGGATAAAGTGCTGGAGATTGGATAGCTTTTAATATTAGCTTAGTTCTGGGAAGAATATGGAATGGATCGATGGAAAAACGATTAAGCTGGAAAAGAAATTAAGTGATCTAGATAATTTTGTTTTAAAAATAGCTCCTATAATCGGAAAGCATTGCAATTATGTTTTAATCTCCGGGTACGTTGCTATTTTCTTCGGCAGAACCAGGACTACAGAAGATGTTGATATGTTCATTGAAAAGATTTCCCGTGAAAAATTTTCAGCTTTGTACAAAGATTTGCTAGCGCAAGGTTTTTGGGCTATTAATGCTGATAGCGAAGAAGAGCTATTTTCCATGCTCCAGGATCATCTTGCTATCCGTTTTGCTGAAAGAGGGAAGGCGGTGCCCAATATGGAAGTTAAGTTTGTGAAAGATCTTCTCGATGCCATAGCTATGTCTGAAAAGATAAAAGTCATAACTAAAAAAGGAGAATTATGGGTCTCTTCAATCCCTATGCAGATTGCGTATAAGAGGTATGTTCTGCAAACTCCTAAAGATTTAGAAGATGCTCGCCATCTGCAGGGCATTTTTAATGTTAAAGACGAAACAATTAAAAACTATAAGTCGCTATTCAAGCAATATGGACGAATCTAATCAACGGCAGCGGGAATGGTTTATTGATTATTGGGTCAATTATATGAAAAACCACTCTGATAAAGAATGGAGCAGCCAGCAGAATGTTCTTATTAATTCAGTGCTGCAGACGGCGATGCAATTGTCAAGAAAAGAATATCTTAAGCTTAAAGGAGAGAAGGTTTCTAAAGATATTTGATCATTTTAGGTCTGTGCTTCCATCAATTCCTGCAGCTAGGTTTTTTCCTGCGATTTTTGACTGTTCAGCAGCACGTGAAATCTTATTATCTGGATCAGAGAAATTAACAAATCCTAGAAATTCTTTAGCCCAGGGGTCGCGTTCTTCTATTTTCCGCACCATCTCCTGCACCATGCTTCTATAACTGAAATGTCCTGCTGGCTGGGTGCGCAGTTCAGCTAAGTGCTGCAACTCCCGTAGGTTCATCCCAAGCATAAAACGGATCCGGTGATTAAATAGTGTTGCGTATTGCGCAGCTTCCTTCAAGCCGGATTTTCGTAAATCGTTGTTTAAAGAACGCATCATTCCCTCAACTTCTTGCACTTTTTCTTCTAACCCGACTTGAATCATCTCTGAAGGAATGATAAAACCAAGATCAGTGGTCAATCTCTGCCTTTGTTGAGTGAGCATCCTATGTCTTTCCAGGTCGCGGTATTCTGCAAAACCTCCAACTAAATCAAATGTAAATGGGTATCCTGCTTCTAAACCCCTACCAGTCCGGTCGCGCCTGTTTTCTCTATTCCCTTTATAAGTTTCAAGAACTTCCATTTTTTTATCTTGTGGCAGTTGATCTAATACATCGTAAATCTGTGATAGAGAAATATTTGTATACGGGAATAGGCAGGAAGCAACAACTTCAGTAAAATATTCCTTTTTAGGCACTAAAGTAACTTTATCATCAACAGGAATAATCCCTTTGAATAATTCAGCAGCTAATCCAGTCATCTTTTTGTTTATCTCTTTGAAATGTACCAATGCATTCATCTTTTATTTCGTA
>CAYHKV010000134.1:0-2920 GCA_964357125.1 uncultured Methanosarcinales archaeon
CAGAATTCTATGCCTTCTTCTTTGTGGGCAAATTCTTCAAATGATTTTTGTAAAGTTATTATGGTTCTTTTTTCCATAATGAGCTTAGGGCAAGAACAGGTTTATATATCTTAGCCGAGGTTGTCCAGTGCATGAAATGTGAGAGCCAGAAAGGTCTTAGATCAAAGAATTTTTAAGAATCAAGCCTTAATGATTTGTCCAGTGGCTGTCCAGTGCTGGGGGTGGTATGAATATAATTTTTTTCTAGCTAGTTTTATGGAGAGCATAAGCTATCCCAATAGCAAGAAAAATAAACAATGTAATAAAAAATAATATTTTTGATATTAAAAATAAAATAATCCCTACAATCATTACTATATATAACATCCCTTGATTTTTCTTTTTATTACTATTCTTGTTGTTATTACTCTTTTTTTTAAATGTATTTTTTTCATTCCAACATCCAGGGTGATAATAATTCGTGAATTTATGTTTACTAGTGGTGTAAGTATAAGGGTCATATTCAACAGCAACTCTTTTTTCTCCTTTAAGTAAATTTTGACCACATAATCTGCATTTAGTTTTTCTCTTAGTTATTTCTTCGCCAAGATAAGTTTCTATTGCCATGGAAAAAATAACCTACGAGACATTATAAATTTAACTACTTGTAGAATTATCCATTTTTAAACGTTCAATGTATTCTACTACTTGAGAGTAAACCTTAAAATCTTCTGAATTAGAATGTTCTTTTGATAGTTCATTTAAGGCACCTCTTATGGATTCTTCAAAATTATCGACTTCATTCAATTCTTTTTTTATCCATGCTTCTCTGTTTTCTTTACTTCCTTTTTTCCATTGTCTAATTTTAATAACCATCTTTATCCTCCTAATTTCTCCTAACTACACCCAGTCGTCTCACCGCAGATCTCGCACAACATACAAGTCCCGTTCCTTCTCAGCTGAGTAGCCCCACAGCCTTTACAGGCTTGCTTACCTTCAACTGAATTTTCATTTACAACTTTTACAGCCTCTTCTACTTCTGGAACTTCTTCATCAAACTCCTGTAAAAATAGTCTTAGTTCAGAGATCAATGGATGTCCTTTGACATTCAAGCTTTTTTCTGCGATCGTCTCGGGTTTTAATCCATTTTTCAAACTTAAATTAACTACATTAAGCAAAGCAGTCATCATGGTTTCTTGTACCGGTGACAATCCATTAAACTTATAAGAAACATCACCAACTACAAGATTATCTAAAGATGCTGAAAGAGTTAACATTTGACCTCCAACCTTGACTTTCTTTCTAATGATCTCTTTAACTTTGTAATTTTGTGAAGCAGTAGTTTCTTCCAGCATCTTCTTCATCTCCGGATGCTGTTCCAAAGTCGTATTCAAAGGCTGGGATAATTTACAGCCGTCCCTGTACAAAGCGACCGCTTTGATCATCATGGTCCAGGCATCATAGTATGCTTTTTTGATCTGGGCGACAGTCCATTCCTGGGGCATGTTGATAGTCTTTGATATCGCTCCGGAGATGAATGGCTGAGCTGCTGCCAACATCTTAAGATGTCCGTAAGGATGGATGTACCTCTGACCTTTCTTGCCGCATTTGTTGGCGCAGTCAAATATCTCATAATGTTCCTGACGAAGATGCGGTGCTCCTTCCAGAGTCATGGTGCCGCAGATGTATTCATTGGCAAGATCTATCTTTTCCTGGCTGAAACCCAGAACATTCAATAATTGCCCTTCTTTTCCATCCATCAACTTAGCATACAGCTCTTCTCCCAAAGTCCATCTGTTGAACACCATACGGATATCCATGGAATTTCTCAATTCCTTCTCTACCATCTCCAATGCTTTTTGGGTAAATCCTTTCTGCAATAAAAATTCTTTATTTATTCCCGGGCTTCCTTCAAAAGTCCCATGGCCAAGACAATAAGATATAATCTCCTTGGTCTGCTTTTCGCTATAACCTAATTTCTGCAAAGCTTTTGGAACTGAATTGTTGACTATCTTAAAGAAACCGCCGCCGGCAAGTTTCTTGTATTTGACTAACGCATAATCCGGCTCTACTCCGGTAGTGTCGCAATCCATGACCAACCCTATAGTGCCGGTAGGAGCCAAAACCGTGACCTGCGCATTCCTGTAACCGAACTGTTCTCCCCATTCCAGCGCTTTATCCCAGCAATCGTGGACGGCATCAAGTAATTCCGTCGGACATAAATTTTGATCTATGGCTTTCGGATTGATGGTCAGCCCTTCGTAATCATCTAGATCGTATGCTGCTCTGCGGTGGTTTCTTATCACTTTCAGCATGGATCCCTTATTTTCCGGATATCGTTCAAATGCGCCGAGGATGCCGGCAAGTTCAGCTGAAGTTGCATAACTTTCTCCGGTCATGATGGCGGACATGGCTCCGGCTATCGCTCTGCTTTTATCGCTGTCGTAAGGTATTCCCTGCAGCATCAATAAAGTGCCGATGTTAGCAAATCCTAAACCTATGGTCCGATATTCAAAACTTTTTCTGGCGATCTCTTCTGAAGGGAAATGGGCCATTAAAACTGAAATCTCTAATGCGATAGTCCATAGACGGATGACATGCCTGTATCCCTGTACATCAAATTCTTCTTTCTCTTCATCATATAATTTGACTAGATTGATGGAAGCTAGATTACAGGCAGTGTCATCTAAAAAAAGGTATTCGCTGCAGGGATTACTAGCTCTAAGCTTTCCTCCGGCCGGACAAGTATGCCATTCGTTCATGGTGGTATCAAATTGAACACCCGGATCTGCGGAAGCCCAGGCGCAATAACCTATATCGTCCCATAATTTTTCTGCAGGAAGCTCTTTCATGACTTCGCCGGTTATCCTTGCTTTCAACTGCCAAGAGCCGTTATTCTCTAAAGCTTCGAAAAAAGCATTGGGTATGCGTACGGAATTAT
>CAYHKV010000135.1:0-2914 GCA_964357125.1 uncultured Methanosarcinales archaeon
GTTCCCGTGATTTCTAAAACCTAACTTTTCATACAAGTGATGGGCTTTCTCATTTGAGAACCTGCTGGTGCAGATCAGCTTGTAGCAGCCTCTTTTTTTAGCTTCTTCCATCACTGCCTTAGCGATCTTTTCTCCGTAACCTTTGCCTCTGAACTGCTCTTCCACGAAAACATCTTCCATAAAGCCGAATGGCTTATCATGCAATCCATTCTTAAGAAGATATAAGAAAGCGCGGGCGATGGCTGCATTTTCTTCTTTGAAGGTTATTTTTACACCAGAAACAGATGATTCTGTTATTATAACATCCATGGCAGCTAATTCTCTCCTAAGTATCCTTTATAGGGATGTTTGCTGGATTGCTGCATATCCAAATATTTCTTGATGACCGCATGCAGGTTCCAGATACGATAATACAATTGGTCAAAGTAAACCGTTTCGATCGGATTCATGTGCGGCAATTTCATATACCAGGAACCTAGTAGTTTTGCTAACTTGCTTCCTCCAAATCTCTTCTGCCAGTCATATTCTATCTGGCCGTCAATTATTATGTACATCCTTGCTCTCATCAATGGTTTCTTACGGCCTTCAACTGCGACATCTTTAACTTCCCACAGATGCAAGGTGAAGTTGATGGTATAAAATATGAATTCAGTCACTTTCTTGGTCAGTATCCAGGCCATCTCTTGTTCTGCCCCTTCTGAAGAAGGAACTTTATGCTTGAATGAAGATTCATGCCACATATAGCCATAAGTTTTAGCCCAATCATTTACCGCTGAATAGAAACCATCAAAATCGAGGACTCCGTTATATCTAAGAGTTATACGAGGAAGGTTATAGCTGCCCATAAAAAACAGGTAGTTCAGAAGATATATAAAGATTTCTGATGAAAAGGTTTAGTAGAAAAAGTTGCCGCCTAGGCCTAAAGGCGAGGTGAGAACTGCTTTTGCTTGGCACAAGTTGGTAGGTGCTTCCTCACAAAATACATATTTAGAAGCACGAACCGAGCGGCCAAGGCGATTTTTTCGAGATTTTCTACATAGCCTGATGAAAAAACAGTTTCATTGTCACAATCACAACTTCTCAAAATAAGCGGTGAACTCTTCTTCCTTTACTTTAAACGGCTCGCTATAGGCGTACTTTCTTCCGGGGACTGAATCTACCAGCTCAAACACATGCGCGCCAACTTTAGCCGCGATATCATTTCTCAATGGAGTAAGCATCTCATCCATTACTTTGCTCACTTTCAGGTAAAGGACGATATCATCATTTTTCTGCATGCCTGCTTTTTTGCGTAGATCCTGGATATTCCTCATCACTTCTCTGGCAAATCCTTCTGCTTCAAGTTCCAGGTCGCGTTCGGTGTTCAATAAGACGTATCCGTCTTTCAATTCTGATAACTGATAATTATGCGCAGCCTGTCTTTCGACGAAAAGCATATCTTTAGTGATTTCTACATCCTTGCCGTCGATAGTAAAGGCGTATTTTCCGTCTTTCTGGATATGATCCATTATGGCCTGCGGACTTTCCATAGTCAACTTTGCTATTATCTGCGGAGAGAGAGGACCGTACATGGGCCCGATCTTAGCATAATCCGGCCTGATCTTTATCTGGATCTCTTTCAGATGTTCAGAGACAGATACTTCTTTCACGTTAAGCTGGCCGGCGATGATATCATAAAATTTAGTGATGGCAGCCTTCAATTCTTTATTTTCGCTGGCCACAATTATCTCACGGACCGGCCAGCGCACTCCTAATTTTGCTTTCTCTCTGGCATGAAGGCCGGCTTGTATGATATCTAAAGCAAGTTTCATCTGCTGTTCTATCGCTGAATTTATTTTCTTAGTTTCAGCTTTAGGCCAGCTGTAATGGCTTATGCTCTCTTCTTCTAATGAAAATTCATCTTTCAGATTAAGATACATGGCTTCGCAGATGAATGGGGCGATAATGCTGAACATCTTTATGCTTTCCAATAAAACATTGCCGATCACGTACATGCAGACTTCCTTCTCTTCTTTGTCGCCTGAAGAACTTTTGTTCCTTACCATCTGGATATAAGTCCTTGAAAGTTCCAGGAACAGTTCTTCCAGAGGCGCTATCGCTTCATCCAGGCGGTACTGATCCATCAATCCAGTAACATTCTTGATAGTCGAATGCAGTCTGGAGATAAGATATTTCTCTTCGACTGAAAATCTTTTTTCTACGGATAAAGATTTTAAAGCATACGGATCTATCCCAGCCTCTTTAGAAAGATTGATGAGGAACTTGTGGGTATTCCACAAGACCAAAAGCGAGCGCACTTTTGATTTGCATTCTTCCCAGCTGAAATTTATGTCTTCTCCTGCATTGGTCTGGCACATGTAATAACGCAGCACATCTGCTCCAAATTTATCGATAAGTTCGTAAGGAGAGATGATATTTCCAAGAGATTTTGACATCTTTACCCCATTCATGTCAGTGACAAAGCCGTTCATATATACGTTTTTGAAAGACGGTTTATTGAACGCGAGATAAGAAGCTACCATCAGCAGATTGAACCATCCGCGGATCTGGTCTTTTCCTTCCAGTATAAAATCTGCAGGGAATAATTCTTCAAATGATCTTTTCTGGTTCGGATAGTCCAGGCAGTTCCAGGAAGCGGTCCCTGCATCTATCCATACATCTAAAACATCAGGGATACGCTTGTAGATCTTTTTATTCTTAGTGATGGTTATTGAATCTATATCAGGGATGTGCAGGTTCTTAACTTTCTGGCCGGAAAGCTTTTCCAATTCTTTGACGCTTCCTACGACAATATAATCTCCGTCATCTGACTGCCAGATAGGAACCGGAGTGCCCCAGTAACGCTGTTTGGTGATTGAATTGTCACGCAGATGTTCCAGCCAGGAAGTGAATGCGTTTTTGGCAGTGGAAGGAT
>CAYHKV010000136.1:0-2880 GCA_964357125.1 uncultured Methanosarcinales archaeon
AATATTGTCCATCGATCTTAGTACAACATCTACCCCCATGCCTATTGAGAGGTTCGGTTCTTTTAAAGCTTTATTGATATTTTGATATATACAAAGAAACGCTGCCGAGCGGCATATAGGCCTTAAGCTAATTTACCACCTAGGGATTACAATTAAAGATAGATTTATAAAATAAGCCAAAACAGAAAGGACATGGCTCTGCTTCACTACAACACTCTCTCCTTTCAGGAGAAAGAAGGAAACTTACAGGTTAATCTGCTTAGATTATTCTATACCATCATACCCAAAGAAGAAGTGGAAAAAATAGCCAAATACTCTATTCCGGATGCCAACAGCATTGAATTCGCAAAAATAGCCCAAGAAAAAGCAGAGACAAAATTCTCATTCCTGTTAGCAAAATATTTCGACCAGCTTAAGAACAGACTGACCGGCAATCCGGTAACTTACATCCATCGCAATTCTGGAATACCATTGATAGGCAACGTCGCTTTCGGCATAGTATATCGAAATTCTTCTATCATTGAGATCAAGCCGATAACTTCCTGCAACCTTGATTGCATATATTGTTCCATATCAGAAGGATTGTCCAGCAAGAAACATGATTTTGTGGTAGAAAAAGATTATTTGGTGGAAGAGCTCAAGGAGGTTATTGATTTCGTCAAGGAACCAGTAGAGGTGCACATCGGCGTCCAAGGAGAGCCGTTCTTATATGCGGATCTAGAGAATCTATTCGCTGATCTGCAGTCCATGAAATTAGTGCATACCATCTCTATCGATACTAATGGAACATTGCTTAATAAAGAATACATCGATCGCATCGCTAAATATGACAAGCTGCAATTGAACTTATCTTTAGATGCCATCGATGAAGAAAAAGCCAAAACCATAGCCGGAACAAAAAGTTACAACGTAAATCAGGTCAAAGAGATGATCGCTTATGCTTCTGAAAAACTGAAAGTGATCGTAGCGCCGGTATTTATGCAGGGACATAATGAAGAAGAGATGGAAAATATAATCCAGTTCATCAAATCACTGAAAGTCCAGCCGATATTAGGCATCCAGAATTTTCTTAAATATAAGACCGGCCGTATTCCTGCAGAAGAGATCTCTTGGGATACATTTTATTCTCTGTTGGATAGATGGGAAAAGAAATATGATATTAAGCTGCGCCTGGACAAAGAAGATTTCAATATCAAGAAAACAAAAGAGCTTCCAAAACCATTTTCAGAAGGAGATAACATCTCAGCGGTCATAAAATGCCCAGACAGATTTCCCAATTCTTCTATCGCGGCAGCTAAAGGCAGAAATATCTCTGTTCCGGGATGTCCTTTCAAGCTGGAAAAAAGGATCAACATCAAAATACTTCGCGACAAGCACAACGTATTTGTAGGAAAGTTGATTTAAGCTCCGCTTATTCGTCCACTCTCTTCTTAAACATTTCAGGAATGGTTTCTAAGAGAATGGCATCGATAAGATCTGCCCGTTCTTTGCTAACCTCTTCTACACTGTATCTCGGTTTTTTACGGTCATTCAGCCAGGGATATTCCCAGCCGTAGGTAGTCAATACCCATTCTTTGGCAAACTCTTCTCCAAATTTATTTCCGAACTCTTCACCAAAACTTAGACAACCGTTAAGAACCACGTCAAGATAGGCTTGGCTTATGGGAAGAGCTTCTGAAGGGAAAGCCAGATCTTCTTGGGCAACATAAATATGCCCGAATCCTTCTTTAGGCAGGGCTAATCTAGGATAACTTACCAATTCTACCAGAGGGATTCTTGTCCTGCCATATCCTGTTTCTCTGGCATCAAAACCAGAAAAATCTTCGGTAGAAGCAGCAAGAGCGATAGCGCCAGTAACGATGCTTCCCTCGTAAGGGATGCAGCCGACTGCTGTTTGATCTCCATCTGGAGTGTTCCACACCCTTCTATAACCTCTTATTATGGCCGGTAAGGCCTCGCCAACGGTGTCTCCATCTTCAGCCCTACTTTTAGCATTCATAAACGACCCATATCCGATTAAGTAATCTGCCATATTGTTTGCCTCCTTATTCATAAGGCGGTATTTCAGAGATTACTTTTAAGTGTTTTGATACTCAAACAGACCCCCTTGAGTGTAATCACTTTGTAGGGACAATAAAAACGAAAGATTTATAAATAGCCCTTTCTTTGAAAAAGCATGGCAAAAAGAGATGGACCAATATGTCATTCAGGATATAGACCTAGATACCAGACTACCGCCCATCTATTCTTGGATATGGAAAAAGAAGACGGATTTCCTGTTACTGACGCTGAATATATTACTTTAGACAACGTAATCGCCAGAGCAAAAAAAATGGTCCGAATTACAAATAATACTTTTCCGGAAGCCATAACAGCGCTAAGAACAATAGATGACACTCTCAAAGAGTCTGGATTTACCAACCAGAATGGAACATTGGTTTCAGAAGGATTACGCAGAAAAATAGTTAATTGTCATGTCCGCTCCAACATTTACAAAGCGATAGCTGAAACTGTCGGATTACCTATAGCATTGTCAAATGCGCCCGGGCACGTATTTGTGCGCTGGCTGTTAGAAGACGGAAGATACTTCAACTGGGAAACCACTTCAAATCCAGCTAAGTTGCGCAAGAACAAAGAATACAGATCTAAGTTTAACATCGCTCCAGAAGCGATAGAAAATGGCAATTATCTTTCCACTTTTACCTCAGAACAAGTTTTAGCAATGCAATACAATAATCAAGGAGTTTTCTGGAAGAGGAAGCATCAATTTCATAAAGCGGTAGTAAATTATGTAAAAGCTTTGAAACTAGATCACTCTAAAGCTGAATTTGACGTCCTCCCACGCCCTAAAGGGCGGGGATTCCTGTGATGGGAAGCAAG
>CAYHKV010000137.1:0-2841 GCA_964357125.1 uncultured Methanosarcinales archaeon
TACGAATAAAGGCGCAAATACTATCGCGAAAGTATTCATAACTTTGATCAAAGCGTTTAAAGCCGGCCCGGCAGTGTCTTTGAAAGGATCTCCGACGGTATCTCCTACCACTGCGGCTTTGTGGGCTTCAGAACCTTTTCCTGATCCTTTCTCGATAAGTTTCTTAGCATTATCCCACGCCGCTCCGGTGTTGGACATGAACAAAGCCATCATCAGGCCGCTTAAGATGACTCCCATGAGCAGACCGCCTAATGCTTTTATCCCTAATAACATTCCTACTAAAAGAGGGGCAGTTATAGCCAGCAAAGCAGGAAGGATCATGTTTCTTAAAGCAGCTTTAGTCACGATATCGACGCATTTGCCGTATTCTGGCTTAGCTTTGCCTTCCATAAGCCCTTTGATCTCTTTGAACTGCCTGCGCACTTCGATCACGATCTTATGGGCTGAACTTCCGACCGCAGTCATGCATAGAGATGAAAATACGAAAGGCAGTAATGCTCCTAAGAACAACCCTACTAATACTGCGGGATCAGTCAATAAAAAGCTGACTGATGTTCCGATTATCGCAGTGATCTCTTGAGAGAAAGCGGCAAATAAAGCTAATGCGGCCAAAGCGGCAGAACCTATCGCATACCCTTTAGTCACTGCTTTAGTGGTGTTTCCTACTGCGTCTAATGCATCAGTTACATTTCTTACCTTTTTATCTAAGCCGGCCATCTCAGCGATTCCGCCGGCGTTATCGGTGATCGGGCCGTAACTGTCTAAAGCGATAACTACTCCGGTCAATGATAACATCGCGACTGCAGCTATAGCGATTCCATAGACTCCAGCCAACATATAGGCGGCGATGATTCCTCCGCAGATGACTAGGACTGGAAGCAAGGTCGATTCCATGCCTATAGCCAAACCGGTGATCAGATTGGTTCCTGCTCCGGTATTGGAAGCTTCAGCAATCTTTTTGACCGGCCTGTATTTAGTGCTGGTATAATATTCAGTTATGACGTTGATCAACAAGGTTATTACTAAACCGACAATTGCGGCTAGGAATAGATTTATTGGATTGCTAGTGTAATAAGTCACAGCATAAAATCCTACCGCGGAAAATATTCCTGCTGCGATCAATCCTTTATACATGGCCATCATGATATTTTCTGATTTTCCTAGTTTGACAAAGAAAGTGCCTAAGATAGAAGCTATGACTGCTACGCTTCCTAACATCAAAGGATATTCTACTGCTTGATTGAAGCCGGAAGCGACACTTGGTATTATACCTAAAAGCATCGCAGCCAATAAAGTTACGACATAAGTTTCATATAAGTCAGCGCCCATGCCTGCGCAGTCTCCTACGTTATCTCCGACGTTATCGGCGATCGTCGCTGGATTTCTTGGATCATCTTCGGGGATTCCTGCTTCAACTTTACCTACTAAGTCTGCCCCAACATCAGCAGCTTTGGTATAGATCCCTCCGCCCACTCTGGCGAATAAAGAGATCAACGAAGCTCCGAATCCTAATCCGATCAACATGCCAGGTTCAGGATAAAAAGAATAAAATACGCTTACAGCTAACAAAGCAAGCCCGACTACTGCCATCCCGGTAACTGAACCGCCTTTAAAAGCGACATCTAAAGCTTCTTTCAGGCCTTTTTTAGCAGTTTCTGCGGTTCTTGAATTTGCTCTGACTGAGATGCTCATTCCGATATAACCTGAGATTCCAGAAAGAACTGCCCCTAACAAAAATCCTAAAGCTATCGGAGCGTTGAACAGCACCCATAAGAGAATAAAAATGACTGCCGCAAATATAGCTATAGTCTTATATTGGCGGGCCATGTAAGCCATCGCGCCTTCTTTGATGGCATTTGAGATCTCTTTCATCTTCTCATTTCCCGGACTTATCTTCATGATGTTAAAAGAAAGATATCCGGCATATGCTAAAGCCACAAAACTGATTATAATCGCTAATAAACTGACTTGAATCATTTAAGTTGCACCTCGCTGGTTGTTTGAAATAATTTTAGTTGATATTTAATCTTGTTGGTATTTTAATTATCTATTTTGAGTTTGGGGAGAGCTTTGATTTAAATACTTTACGCAGTTAGTGGGAAAATCGGGGCACTCATAGAGCAAATCAGCAATTGCGCTAACGTATGCGATCGCTGTTAAATACCCAAGCTTACGTAGTGGGTAAAAAGAGAAGTGAAACGACGAAGAGTTTAGAAATTCAGACTTTAAATAAGAAATCTATAAATAATCCACCCCCAACTATTTTTCAAAAATTACAAAGTTTTATAAATAACTTCTTTTGCTAAGTTAAAGATGAATCTTAAAATTCCCGAAATTAAAGGGGAGGACCTTGTATTGTTATACTTTACTGCTGATCGTACAGGTACTGGATATAATTCTACAAGACTTTTCTATTCAGATGGAAGGGTCGCTCAAACGGATTTAGTTCTTAGTGATCCAAAATCTGAAATTGCTAAAATTGAAGTTCCAGAAAAATTAAGGGAAAAAATGAGGGAGATGACTTTAAATGCTTTAGGGAAATTTGGTGAACAATACCCTGATGTTGTTGAAACTCAAACAAACGAAAAAGTCTGGAATTATCGAAGAAAACAATTAATTGAAAAAGCAATTTCTGATGGATATCTTAAAGATTATATCGCTGTTTTTGGTAGGGACCCAGAACAATACTATTCTGCTGGTTTAGAGCAAGAAATATTAAATTCAAAGGCTCCACTTGCAATATTTGGCTGTCAACAATTTTATAAATCTGGGAATAATGTTTTGGCTTTAAGAATTTCTAGCCAGAAATCCCACTCACTCAACCTGCTTTGTGGTTGAGTG
>CAYHKV010000138.1:0-2794 GCA_964357125.1 uncultured Methanosarcinales archaeon
AAACAATATATATATCTTTTGCAGATGGACCTTAAAATTATTTTTTGTAGCTGTTCGCATACCAAAAAGTTTATTAATGTAAATCATTTAAAATAGTATAAAAAGGTGGTATCCGTTTATGGGCTCTCATGAATCTTCGTCGCACAAACCGCATCTAAGGTTTTATTTATTTATGATTACCATGGTAGTCGGCGGGTTGTTTTTCCTGTTGTATTTAAACAATAGCGATGGCGATGGTTTCGGATTGATAGGAGCGATCTCAAGCTATCCAAACTATACCACGGACAGCTCTGATCGAGTCACAAATGAGCAGTTAGACCAGGAATTTGATGATCTCATCAGCGAAGGAAGCAAGTTAAAAAACAGCAGGGATGTATCTTTAGAACTTACTTTTAATAGGATACCTATCGTAGAAAGAGAAACTCGGATAAGTAATGTTGAGCTGGAATTTGACGATCTTTCCACGACTATAATGGTCAACGGCGATAAATTAGAATTAAAAAATTTACAGGGAGTCACGCTTTCTATCGGCGATTTTTCAGGCATGGTAAACTTCGGAAGCTCAGAGCTCTCGCTTTCTGGAAGCGCCAAACGCATAGAAGTCAATGGAGTTGCATTCTCTTCTGAAAAAGAGCTGCCTATAGTATTCCAAGGATTGAATTATAAGCGCCTTTCCTTGTCCGACTTAGAGCTTAAAGATCTAAATTTAGATTCCGGGGACGGACAGTTAAGCGTAGGAGACAAACTGCAATATTCCCTTGAAGATGAAGAAGTTAAAATGTTATATTTCAAAGGAGCCTTATCTATCGACAAGACGACATCGGATTCTTCACAACTATTCCTAAAAGGAGATGCAAAAGGGCTTTATGCCGGCGGAGAATATCTTTCTTTTACGCTTAGATAGAAACAATTTTTGAGATCATTTTGTCAAAATAGGTTTAAAATGATTAAAGTAGCCCTTTATCTTTATGTTCGCTCTTTTTGGCTTCCCTTCTCAATAAGGCATATTTATCATTAAGAGAAAACTTTGGCGGTCTTGGAATTATTGTATCTGAATTACATAAAGGGCATTTCGCTTCCATGGTGTATCTGCCGTCATTAGGGCACTTCTGAAGAGACGAAGACATGATCATTCACTTTTTTCTCTTTCTATCGATGCAGTAGAAAGCTTGTCATTGAACTTATCCACTATCGCCTGTATCTTACGCAGTTTTTCTTCTGCCGGCTTGTAATCGATATCTTCAATTATCAGCTGAAATCTTCCGCCGCCGAGATAAGTTAAGGTTACTGCCGAGAGGGATTTTTCTATCTGCGTCAAGACGTTTCTGATCTTCTCTATGCCATCGTTAGCATAAGACTGCATCTTTATCTCTGCCTTGATGAATATTTTAGGCGGCCTGAACTTCTCGACTATCGCTTCAGTCAAGATATCAGCGGTTTTTTTATCTAAGCCTAACTTCTCAAGGTTGGCTTCTCCTGCTGCTACGTCCTTGAAACAAAGAAACAGATGGGAATATTCAGTAAATATTTTTTCGCTGATCCTTTTATATAATTCTTCGGAGGAGATCTGCATGCGCTTGGCCAGATGCTGCACCAATGTTTCTGCTTTATGTTCCTGCTTGATCTCTTCCAGTTTAGCTGCGCGCTGGTGCGAATTAACCCTGCGCAGGGAAAGGTCTATATGCCCTTTCTGACGGTCGATCCTGAGAACTTTACAGACTATCTGTCGGCCTTCACTGACATAATCCCTCAGATTCCTGATCCTTCCCGGAGCGATCTCAGAGATATGTACTAAACCCTGTTCACCATATTCTAATAATTCCACGAAAACGGAGTTAGGGAATATCTTAGTTACTTTACAGAAGACTATCTCTTCTTCTTCCGGATATCCTTTCTTGTGGTAGAACATCTTTTTCTAAGTTGAATGATTATTTATAAATGTTTGGAGAGAAAAAGGCCAAGAAAATTAATAGAAATAAAGGTTTGCTTATTCCAATACTTCCAATACTCTTGCGGAAATCTTAGCTTTTCCGCCGGTGGGGAAAGCCACTTCCTTATTGCATACTAAACAAGGGACAACACTTGAAGAATTTCCGAAGATTATCTGTTCGTTCTTGCATTTGGCGCAGCGAACTTTGATGAATTTGCTTTTTGGCGTAGGTGTTAGATCAGGCATATTATATCAGCTCCACTTTCTTAGCTCTCATCCCAAAAGGCTGACAGCTCATTTTTTTACATACTGAACAGGTATATCTTAGATCGGTCTTTTTAGTGTTTTTTACTCCGGTACGCTTGAATTTAGTGACTGCTGGTTTTGAATACCTGCCAAGATTTCCGGTCCCTCTGGCGGCGCCTCTTAATCTGGCCCGGTACTTTGAGCCTCTGCTTAAAGAACTAGGAGCTTTCTTTTTATTTTGAGCGACTTTCTGTTCGGTATGCTTCCTGCAATATTTGCAGTATCGCTTGAGGGTCTTAGGAATTTTCATATTGAAGCTTTAGAAAGGGGGTTATTTAAAAAGGTTTCTATTAAATAGAGGCAACGATTACCCACAAATAATGGTGATAATCATTACTTTCTAACGCCAGAAGCTTTTTTGCTGTTTCTAATGAGAGATCAGCATTTTCAAGATACATCGCTTTAGCTGTGTCATTCTTCTGCTTCTTGAGCAGATTATCTTGTAAATATTGCCGTACATTTGATTCCGCTTCTTTAATCCGTTTTTCTTCAAGCATTTTTCAACCTGTAATATGCTTCAATTCCATAGAGAATTATATTACTTTCTATTGCTTCTTG
>CAYHKV010000139.1:0-2769 GCA_964357125.1 uncultured Methanosarcinales archaeon
TCAAATCCGGAATGATGCCGCTTTCAGAGAAAGGCATATCCTGAAGAGGGACTAAGATGCCGGTTACTCCTTTCTGCCCGTGCCTGCTGGTGAATTTATCTCCTATCTCAGCGATACGTTCTTCACGCAGCCTTACCTGCACCAACTTATTGCCTTCTTCATTTTCAGTGATGACTACAAAATCAGCGATCCCTTTTTCGCCGTGCTTAAGATTTACTGAACTTTCTCTTCTTGTTCCTGCTGCAAGGTTGTATTCATCCATGCTGCTCAAGAATCTTGGTGGACTGGTCCTTCCGATGATTACATCTCCTTCGTTGACTTTAGCTTCAGGAGAAATTATGCCGTCTGATTCCAAAAATCGGTAATCGTGTTCGCTTCTGTATCCTTTTACGTCTTTGTCAGGGATAGAGATCTCATCGATCAATCCTCCTGAATAGCGTAATTCCTGTGTTTCGACAGGCCTGAAATAAGTGCTTCTTGCAAGCCCTCTTTCAACAGAAGCACGTCCAAGAATGACTCCGTCTTCCATGTTGTAACCATCGTAACTCATAACAGCTACTATCATGTTCTGTCCGGAAGGGTGCTGGTCGTATTCAGTTATATCGTGAATCTTAGTCTTAACTATCGGGAAATGCGGGTAATGGAGCAAGTTTGAATCCATGTCCATCCTCAGATGGAAATTAGAAGCATAGAATCCTAAGGCCTGTTTTTGGTTTTTGCTTCCAATGATCAGACGGGATGATTGGTTGTAATTTCCGAATGGAACTAATGAAGTGGTGATCCCGCTGATCGAACCGGGAGTGATCTCCAAGTGAGTATGTTCAGGGGTCAATTCTTCTTCGTCATAAGCGACCAAGGCGGTCTCTTCTTCAGAAGCGTCAAGATATTCACTAACTCCCTGCCTGATCATGTCGTGCCAGGTTATTTCTCCTACTTCCAGCTGACGGATGTGTTTTTCAGTCAAAAGAGGTTTTCCTTCTTTTACTATGATCAAAGGCCTCTGAGCTCTTCCTTCGTCGCTGAACAGATGAACTTCATTGGCATCATTGTCATGATGGACGCTTACTTCTTCCGAGATAGATCCTTTCCTTCGCAGATCCTTGACTTCAGTCACGAAACTGGAAGGATTATCTGTAGTACCTACAAATTTTGAATTTAAGTATACGTCTGCCATTTTATTTACCTGACCTCTTGAAGACCGATGGTTTTTATTTTTTCTAAGATCTCGTTCTCATCGTGATTCTGAGATATTGAACAAAGCATGGAAAGATTTTTTCTAAGCCCGATGTTGGTACCTTCCGGAGTCTCGATAGGACAAAGTCGCCCGATATGGGTACAGTGCAACGCTCTGGCTTCGAAGTTTTCCTGTGAAGTTGACAAGGGGCTTGCTACTCTCTGAAGATGTGAAACCATATCTAAGTAATTGGTCCTGCTCATACGCTGCGACACGCCCTGCCTTCCGCCGACCCATTCTCCTGTAGCCATGGCTGAATAAAGGCGTGAAGTTAATAGTTTGCCTCTGATTATGACTCTGATGGAAGGTAATTTTCCTCTCTTGATGATCCTTTGGAAGTTGTAAAGTATATCTCCGACCAAAATCTTGAAATTGACCCTGAATAGATCTATCAATAGATCGCCGCTCATCCTCAATCTTTTATTCATATAGTGGTCCTTATCATCAGATTCTCTATCATTATTGCTCACGTCAATGAATTTCTTAAGCATCTTACATAAGTTTAATGACTTGCTGCGCATGGCAGAAGGTTCCATCCCGACGTTAGGGAGTAAATATTTATTTAGGATCTCTTTAGCTCTTTCCATTCGGACTTCCTTAGGCTGAGCTACGCCTATCCTTTTTGCGATGTAATCCATGGCGTCTTCCTGAGTTTTTATTTCAACGAATTCAAATAAGTTTAGGACGATCTCTTCGTAATTTTTCTCAGTTGAGATGTTCTTCATGATGTCTTCGTCTTTTACTAAACCTAAGGCCTTAAGAACAATGATTATAGGCATATTTTTTACTCTGGTGAAACTCATGTAATAGATCCCGTCTTTCTTACGTTCAAAGTTATGCGGGATCTTGTAAGAGCCTTTTGTAGCGAAGTAGCGCCCTTCAAAACCGGTAGGGGTATCTTCGACCATGAAATTATTTCCGGCTAGATCTTCTACCGTAACTATCAATTTTTCAGTGCCGTTTATGATGAAATATCCTCCTGGATCGGTAGGGTCTTCACCATGCTTGATGTGTTCTTCCCGGTTTGCTCCATGAAGGTGGCAGTATTTACTGCGCAGCATGATGGGCATCTTTCCTATCTCTGAGACGAAATTTTCACGCTGCACATCATTTACATAGGTGCTTATCTCTAGATAAATAGGAGCAGAATAGGAAATCTTTCTTAACCTGGCTTCCATAGGATAAATAGGCCTTTTACTTCCGTCAGCTTCGGTTATCTCTGGTTTTCCAACGGTAATCCTGCCGAAACGGATCTTGAATTTTTCGATGTTATGCGGGATGATGGCCGGTTCAGCTTCTTTGTTCTCTTCTATAACTTCCTGCAGGCCTTTTTCGATAAGGTTGTTGAATGATTGGATATTGCTCTCTACAAATTTCTTCTCTTCAAAATATTTTTTAATAAGAACGGATTTGTCCATCTTCATAATCACCCTTCAATGACCAGCCTGTAATATGAACTTATTTCGGCGGTCTTGCTCCTTCTTTCTATTCTGATGACATCTCCTTCTTTTGCGCTAAGATGGGCTATGGCCGGA
>CAYHKV010000140.1:0-2748 GCA_964357125.1 uncultured Methanosarcinales archaeon
CGCATATCTCTGCTTTAAGCATCAAGAACTAGAACTTGATTGGGAATTTCTGGAAACAATCCGTTTGAAAAGAAACGCGATAAACTACAGAGGACAGTTATTGACCTATGATGATTGGAAATCTTTGAGATTAAAATTTGAATTGCATATAAAAGCGTTGAAGAAAGAGATAGAAACTAAGTTAAAAGAAGCATAACTTTCAAAACTCTACAACCTCAGCCTTCTCTACACTCTCTTTCAGAAGCGATAATAAGTCCAGCTTCTCCAATTCTCTAGATATCTCGTCCGGATTTGATTTAGTAGATGGCTTTCTAGGACCTAGCAAACTGCATATCTCCGGGCCTTTAGATAATTCGTAAGTGCCTATCTTGTTGGCTATATCTATGATCTGCTGTTTGTCAAATGTCAGCAAAGGGCGGAATATCTCCATTGGAACGTGTTTAGTGATGCTGGTAAGGTTAGACAAAGTCTGGCTGGATACCTGAGCAAGATTCTCCCCGGTGATCAGATAATCAGCTTTTTCTTTTTCAGCTATAAGCTGTGCCGCCCTGAACATGGCTATCTTGGAAAGTACATAATAATGTTTATGGTTGCAGTTCTCAACCAATGCTTTCAGGACCTGAACAAAAGGAACTAGATACAATTTTTTCATATCCAGATGGCTTGACAGGGCTTTTACCTTCTCAATCTCAGCCTCATCAGTCAGGGGAAGCTGATGGAAATTTATTGGGATGATATCTACATAAGGCTTCATGAGATGTATTGCTACTGGGCTGTCAAAGCCGCCGGATAACAAAGCGATAGCTTTCTGCATGGATATGGTATTTAGAGGCGTATTTTAAAATCTTTTTAATAAGAACCAAGATACACTGAAAAGATTTATATTCTCACCGAAAATAAAATAGCTTATGAAAAGAGCGTGGCTGATAGTATTTTTACTGCTTCTTATGCCTATGGCTATGGCGGCCGACCTATATTCCATGGATTCACTTGTATTAAATCTGGATGTCAACGGCTCTTTTGAATTAGTGCCGACCAAAGATTCAGCTAAACTGCAGCAGGCATCAGCAGACCTGTTTTTATATCCGAAAGAAGACCTAAGGCAGAGCATAATGCAATGGAAAAGCCTGGGAATGGTCAAGGAAGATCTGGTCTCTTTTGTCTGGAACGATAAAAAAATAGAAAAAAAGCATTTCGGATACAACGCTTTGCTGCAGACTAACAACAGACGCGTTAAAGTGCAGGAAAAGATATCTTTCCCATTAGGACCGGAGGACATCAGCGGTTTTGAGCAATATCTGCAGCCGACCCAAAGCATAGATTCCAATAATTCAAAGGTAATAGCCAAAGCTTCGGAATTAGCAGAAGGAGAAGATGATCTGTTTGTAGTCACTTTCAAACTGGCCAGCTGGGTTGAAGAAAATGTCAAGTACGACCTTAACACTGTCACTTCAACAGCTTCGCAGAAAGCCAGCTGGGTGCTGGAAAATAAGCAAGGGGTCTGCGATGAGATGACCTCATTGTTTGTAGCCATGGCCAGATCATTAGGCATACCGGCAAGATTTGTCTCCGGAATCTCATATTCTAACAGCGAAGAGATAGTAAATGCAGTAGGATCAAACTGGGCCGGGCACGGATGGGCGGAAATATATTTCCCAAATGTCGGCTGGGTCAGCTTTGATGTTACCTTCAACCAATACGGATACATCGACGTTACGCACATAAAACTTAGAGATAGTTTTGACCCTATCGATCCTGCGGTAAAATATACCTGGGTGGCTGACGGAGTGGAGTTTAATCCCGGAAATTTAAAGCTGGATGTAAAGGTCGGTAATGAAGGCACAGCCATCCCTGAAAAGATAAAGCTGGAACAGGAGATCCTTGCTAGAGAGACTGATTTCGGAAGCTATAACATGATCAAAGGTATCGTCAAGAACACCGCTGATCATTACACGGCTACGGCGCTTAATCTAGCTGTTCCTCCGGAAATAGAAGTAGTAGGCAGGAACCGGAGAAATATACTTCTGCATCCAAAAGAAGTCCGGGAGACTTATTGGATAGTGAAAGTGCCCGGGAATCTTGATGCTGATTATATCTATACTTATCCGGTCATGGCCTATTCAGAAAAAAATATCTCGGTGCAGGATTCTTTTAACGTCCAGCAAGGAAAGAATCTCTATTCAAAAGAGGATATCGAAGCGCTGACGGTGCAGAACGAAGAGAAAAGTTATTCACGCAAAGTATCTTTGGACTGCATATACCAAAAAGAGATAAGATTAGGCGAAAATAACCGGATAGATTGTTCAGTAAAAAACATAGGCAATACCAATCTTCAGAGAGTTAACATCTGCTTAGATAAGGCCTGCGAATACGCAGATCTGCCCATAAATCAAGAAAAAGAGGTAACATTGACCATGACCGGAGACAAAGCCGGATGGCAGAAAGTCTTCTTATCCGCGCAGAATGAGCTGATAGAAAAAAAAATATCATTGGAATATGCGGTTTTAGACGACCCTAAACTGATATTAATTTCTGAAACCCCCGGATCGATTGGTTTTGGAGAGGAATTAAACCTAAATCTGAAATTAGAAAAAGATTCATTCAGCCAGCCGCAGCAGGTGTCTGTAACTGTGAAAGGGCCGAGATTCAGCAATGTCTGGAACATAGAAAATATGCAGGGTCAGCAGGATCTTCAGCTTAAGATGGACAGCAAGGCCGTAAGTTATTCTAATAGCTTTGTAGTTACCC
>CAYHKV010000141.1:0-2701 GCA_964357125.1 uncultured Methanosarcinales archaeon
TAGCATGGACTGCTCTTTTGATCAGATCCGGACTGAAATCTTCTGAAAACTGGCTGGGAAGATTCATCTCTCCGGTTTTTTTATTTTGATTGTTGACTATTGGTAATTTCATCTTTAGGACCTCAGTGAAACATGTAATATTTGCGGTGCATCTTTAGTCATTTTAGTGTTAGGCCTGATTGATCTGGTCATCATGACCGCTCTTTTTTTAGACCCCATTACTGAACCTCTGATCAAGACGTAAGTATTTTTAACGACCCCGTATTTGTTCAGTCCGCCTGCAGGAGTTACTTCTGTACCGGTTTTCCCGATTTTTAATAATTGTTTGTTATAATCAGTTCGTAAATGAAATCCCATCTTACCTGGCTGCGGGACGCTGTATCTTACTCTGTTTGGGTGCCATGGGCCTAGAGTACCGATACCTCTTTTGGTTTTTTCAGCTTTATGCTGCCTGATCATGACTCCGAATCGTTTAACTGTTCCCTGGAACCCTTTACCGATGGTTATCCCGTGAACATCAAGAGAATTTCCTTCGTCAAATACATCCTCTACTTTGATCTCTTTTCCTAATACCTGCTGAGCGTATGCTAATTTATCTTTATTGCTTCCGCCTACAGCCAGTTCGATCAATTTAGGCCTTTTGACGTTTAAAGGTGCTATTAGATAAGGATTAGAATGTACCAATAATTTCACTTCATCGAAATCTGTGAAATCGCTGAATTTTTTAGAAGTTGGTTTTTTGGGCAGCTGTATTCTTTTTGCCAAATGTTTGGATAATGATTCTGCCCACACGCAGCCGGTTTTTTGCAGGCCCAATAAGCCTCTTTTATAGAAACAGACACCTGCGACGGTCATAGGCGGGCATTCGATGATGGTAGAAGCCAGCATGACCTCTTCCCCTTTAGTTAGGGAGCGTGGATGATTGTCTTTGATCTGAAGATGAGTCATTCCGGCCTTATAACCAACAAAACCAAGAGGTTTTACCTTGCTTTCCGGAGCCCAGGACCTAAGTCTAGCTACAGAATGTTTTGCTCTCTTGCGAGGCCAAAATTGTACACTTCCGTGTCTTGGTGCGTGAGGTTGACCCATTTTATCACTTTAACTGCCTATTAATGACCTCTGTCAGAGAACCAAATTTTGATTAGTGACAGCCGTCTTTTCAGGCGTGTTAAGCTCATTCATTTAGCCGACATGGTCAGCCAGTGTGATTTGAGCTTATTTGTACTAAGTTTCCTTTCAGGGATGGGGGTTATTTATAAATATATCGGTTATGAGGAGTTTATGGTGTATCGGCGCAATATTATTTTCTTCGCCGGCGGTTATTTTTCTTCACGCCGGCCATGAATATAATCAAAAAGATCCTTTATCCGCTTATCGTCGGATACATCGCGGTGAAGAAGCTTGCCTGAAGCAGAAGATATTTTTAATTCATAATGCCTCAAGCCGTCCCTCGCGCTGATCATCCCAGCCAGGCTTATGCAGATATCCCCATACCGGGAAAGGTATTGCTCAAAGTTCTCCCCTCTGCGCACATAAGTCCAAGAAAGATGATTTTCTAAAGAACCTTTATAGGAACGAGCCAATCGATTAACTTCGTCCATGGCGGCTCACCATCCCCTTTCCAGGATAAACCATTAATAAATCTTCTGCAACAAACAGGTTTATACTTGAAGTGGTATAGTATCATTTATCTTTTAGGAATATTTCTGTCCAGTGCTTTTACTAATCTTTCTAGAGGAGCACATTCTTTCTCGGCACTATTCCTTAAATCTTTGTTTTTGCGATCCATCTCCAGAAGATTATAACATTCTAGCAAACGTCCTTGACTATCAGTCTGTTGATATATTACTTTATTTCCTTCATAAATTCTTAGAGTTGCGTTATCGCCTGAGCATATTCCGTAATGACCGCCGTAATAGCTGCTTACTTCCACAGTTAATCCTTCCACGGCCACCCGATAAATATGGCTATCATTTTCTTGCTTGAAATCCCAGTTTAAATTAGGATTTTCTAATCTCGCATAAACATCCCTTAACATTGCCTCTTTATTCATAATAGGTCGCCTCCACTTATACAACAACAAACATTTATATAAAAACTATTGTTTTAAATTATCCATGAATTATCTTTTCACCAATGTCTTAGGAAGTTTCGTCCTAGATGACAAGCTCAATATTTTAGATTTTATCTTATTCAAGAACAGAGAGGAATATGACCATAAAGAGAAAACAGAAGAGAAGCTGGCTAAAAAACATAATACCAAACCTCTGCCTGAAGACAAGCTCCATCAAACACTTCTATTATTCAAAGACTCAAAATATTTCCCGCAATTTTACCAGCAGAATCTGGAGCTTACTAAAGAAGCGTTACGGCATTCGGTAAATGAAGATAATCTCATCATCCAAGCTATCTGCAGTGTCAATGAATTAGATAAGATCAGCAACATGATGGCTAAACGTCTTAGAGAATGGTACAGCTTATACTATCCTGAACTTTCTGAAGAGATAACTAATCACGAAAAATACGCAGAATTGATTTTAAGTCAATCCAGAGCAGCAGGAACTATGGGCGCTGACTTAGAAGAAGCGCACGTAGATGAGATGAAATTAGTCGCTGAAAAAGTCATATCATTATACCAGCTGCGTAAACAGCACGAATTATATCTGCAGAAGATAATGAAAGGATATTGTCCTAATCTTTT
>CAYHKV010000142.1:0-2669 GCA_964357125.1 uncultured Methanosarcinales archaeon
GGAACTCTTACTAAAGGAAAGCCAGCAGTCACTGAATTGATACCTGCTAAAAATAACACTGAAAAAAACTTATTAGAAATAGCAGGCAGCATCGAAAATAATTCAGAACATCCTCTTGCAGAAGCCATAGTGCGGAAAGCAAAAGAACAGAAAATATCTTTCAAGAAGGTATCTGGCTTTCTGGCTGTAACAGGAAAAGGCGTCCGGGCTAAGATAAATTCCAAACCCTATTATTTTGGGAATATCAAGCTGATGAAAGATAACCATATCAATGTTTCTTCCTACCAGAGCCAGATAGAATCTCTGGAAGAGGAAGGAAAGACGGTCATGGTGCTTTCTGATTCAAAAAAAGTGCTTGGCCTGATAGCAGTCGCTGATGAACTGAAAGAAGATTCAGCGGATGCAGTAGCTATACTGAAACAGATGGGCATCTCCACCTACATGATAACCGGAGATAACAAAAGGACTGCGCAGGCTATAGCGAAGCAGGTAGGCATAGATAATTATTTTGCTGAAGTCCTTCCTGAAGATAAACTGACTCACGTTAAAAACCTGCAAAAGAAAGGCAAAGTAGCCATGGTCGGAGACGGCATCAATGATGCTCCAGCATTAGCTCAGGCAGATATCGGCATCGCCATGGGATCCGGAACTGACGTGGCCATGGAAACCGGAAACATTGTCCTGATGAAGAACAGCTTATTGGATGTTCCCAGGGCTATAAGGTTAAGCAAGATGACCATGTCCAAGATCAGGCAGAACATGTTCTGGGCCTTGTTTTACAACGTCTTAGGCATCCCGGTAGCTGCCGGAGTGTTATATCCATTTACCGGCTGGCTGCTAAGCCCGATGATAGCTGGAGGGGCTATGGCTCTAAGTTCAGTAAGCGTAGTTACCAATGCGCTGTTATTAAGAAGGAAATCTTTAAAACTGAGGAAGAAAATAATACCTTCAAATGGGGATTAGGTGGAAGAAACAATGAAAACTCTAAATCTTAAGGTTAACGGAATGACTTGTTCCAGCTGTGAAGTAATCTTAGAAAGAAATCTCAAGAAAGTGTCCGGCGTGGAAAAGGTAAGGGCCAGCAAACAGGACGATTCAGTAACAGTAGAATGTTCTGATCATGTTCAGGTATCCGATCTGCAGTCAGCTATACAAGACAAAGGTTATACTTTAAGTTTGTCCGGATCAGTAGATGGCGTTTCAGGAGCTTCAGGAAATTGGTTCGCTAAAAATAAGGAACGGTTCTCTGAGATCGGCGCAGTATTGGTATTGATCATAGGTGTTTACATACTTCTGAAGCAATTAGATGTCCTGCCTAAGGATTTGGGAGTGACTGACAATATGGGGTATGGTTTCATATTCATCTTAGGGTTAGTGGCCGCCATGTCTACCTGCCTGGCTGTTGCCGGAGGCTTGCTATTATCAGTATCCGCAAAATTCAACGAAAGAAATCCTAACGCCAGCAGCTGGCAGAAATTTAAGCCGCATATATTTTTCAATGTAGGCAGGGTGCTATCTTATACTATATTAGGCGGAGCGATAGGCGCATTAGGATCTGTACTGACTTTATCTTCAGGAGCATCAGGAATAATCACTATCATAGCCAGCATCCTTATGATCATCATGGGGTTACAGCTGTTAGGCATATTCCCTTGGTTGAATAAGCTTCAGATCAAGATGCCTAAGTTTTTGGCTCATAAAGTGTACGATGCAGAAAGCGGGAACTCTTCAAAGATAGCTCCATTTTTGTTCGGAGCATCAACTTTCTTCCTGCCCTGCGGCTTCACTCAGGCTTTGCAATTATATGTTTTGGGCAAAGGTAGTTTCTTGACCGGAGCATTGACCATGCTGGCATTTTCTATAGGTACTTTGCCTTCATTGATGTCTATCGGCGCATTTTCCAGCTTCACTAAAGGGAACATACAGCGCTATTTCACTACTTTCGCTGCCGTACTAGTTATCATTTTAGGAGCCGTCAATCTTGCTCCAGGATTTAATCTTACTGGAGCGGTTATAGCTCTGCCTTCTGGAGATGATACAGTTCCTGCAGTGGACATCCCGCTCGTCGACGGTAAACAGGTAATCAACATGGCTGTCAATGGGTTTGATTATTCGCCAGATACTTTCACCTTAAAAAAAGGCGTTCCGGTAGAATGGAGAATTGATGGGAAAGGCGCAAGCGGATGCGCAAAAGTGATAAGTGTTCCCGCTTTAGGGATACTAGAACAATTGCCTTCCAGCGTGAAGACTATTGAATTCACTCCGCAGAAAACTGGGAAAATAAAATTCAGCTGCGGCATGGGCATGGCCGGGCCTGGATACTTTGAGGTAATAGCATGAAAACAACCATAACTATAAAGGGTATGCATTGCAAATCCTGCAAGATGCTTATAGAAGACGCCTGTTCGGAAATAGCAGGAGTGAAATCATGTACGGTTGACTTCAATACTGGTAAGGCAGTTATCGAGCATGATGGCAAGTTAGATCTCAAGAAAGTGAAGAAAGAGATAGAAGGCTTGGGCGAGTATAAGGTAACTGAAGGCAAATAAATATCTATTTTTTTAAAATTATAGGAAATCACTTAAATAATCGTAGGATTATCATAGCTGAAGTGATTTTCTTATTAGGAAATAACTTTGGATTTGCTTTTCGGAGTACCGAAAATTAAA
>CAYHKV010000143.1:0-2653 GCA_964357125.1 uncultured Methanosarcinales archaeon
TCAAACAGCCTATTGGTGCCAAAAAATTTAATCTTAGGGCGTGAACTGTCGACAGTAAAAGAAGTAGATATAGTTTTTTCAGCACTGTTTCCGGTCTGATCTTTTGCGACTACTTTGACAGCTATAGTCTCTTTAGGTCTTACTTCGACATCTTTCCAGGTGCAGTGCCATAATTTTTCTAGGTCTTGATCGCTGATGCAATCAGCTTCTGCCCCATTTAAGTTAGTATCATCTGAATATGCTTTTACAGTATCGATGCTGGATTCCGTCACATCGACAACAATGTCAGTACGGGCATTAAACTGGCCGATGAACTGCCCGAATCTGGTGTAATTTGCTATACTGCCGATCTCTGGTTTGACAAAATCAGCAAAAAATGTGACTGCAGGGCTGGTAGTCTTATGGCCCAAAGCGTCTTCAGCGCTGATTTTTATCCTATGGCTTCCTTCACCGCTTAACTGAGCCTGTAATTTTCCGCCGAAATTAGTGTCGCCTAAATAACTGAACTCTTCCTGCCTTTCCTGAAAATTAACGATGGTCTGCAATACCGCGCCGGTATCTACATTAACTATATCAATCTGTTTTAGACCTACTGAAGGAAGGCCGGGCTTCTTATCGTTGACTGTGAAATCTATTACGATCTCGCCTTTTTCATTCTGCCTAACGTTTCCTGGCGAGAAAAATATCTGCGGCGCTGAACCATCAGCCCTTATCACTCCGCCTGCGGAACTGGTTTCTATCTTACTTACGCTGTTTAAGAAACTGTATACCACCTGAAAAGCATATTCACCTTCCTTGACGCCGTCAGTCAAAGGACTGATATATTGACATAGCTGGCCTAAAGTACTTTGAGAACAAGAGGTGAATGCAGCTTCGCTGTCGCCGATCCTTACTTTTACATTATTTGGGATGACTGAGCCATTTACAGGAACACCGGAACCGCTGATCAATGCTTCCAATGCCCATACGTCTCCTTTGCCGTCAAGGAAAGTATCGATTCCTGATTCTCCCTGATTTTTGGTGACCTGCACATTCGCAGCCAGGGCTTCTGCAGAATAGAAAGGCATGCTTAACACTAAAGCTATGATGAAGAGACCTGCAAAGCTCCAGCATTTCTGCGCGTTTTTGTGGTTCATGTTCAGCTAAATTCCGGTTCTAGATAAGACCTTAATTTTTGTGATAAATCGCCTACTTGGCCCATCATCTGAAGATCATCCATAATACGAAGATGTTCTTCTTCAGGCACCGCGGCAAGATTGAAACTAAGTATCGTAAAAGTAAGATGATCTGAACTGTATAATTGCTCAGGAGCTATCTTAAGGTAAACTTGAGGGACATCCCATCTCAATTGTCCGATCAACATTTTATCTATTGTCTGCTCACCCATATCGAAACAGCTGCTTATCACTCCGCCGGTGCAGCGTTCTTCATCTGGTATGACCAATGATTGTTCACTGGTGAGCAATCCAGTAACCGCATATATGCCCGGATAAAGTTCCAGGCTGGCCTGAGCATTACCTTTAACAGAAGCGGTAGCGGCAAAATCATTGCTGAAAATTCCCGGAACTACGTCGCCTACTCTGCGAAGAGTTATAGTCGCCGATTCATCAGCGCTTAAAGATCTGGCTATGTTAGGAAATATCCAGGAATGGACCGCATCAACATTTTCCGGTGAGTAAGAGAACTGAGGAGTTTCATCTGATGCGAATAAACCCTGGCTGAAACAACGATTCTCATCGTTTTTTTCTATGCATTTCTCAAGGCTTTTTTTCTCAAATGACACATTGATGAATTTACGTTTGTGCATCGGTATAATTAAGTTAGGCGAACCAGCAGCCGCATATCCGATCAGTCCGGGACGATCTTTGTAATTATAAGTATCTACGGGATAATAATTAGTCAGATAATCGCTTTTGATGAAACTTGTAACTCCCCCGTATACGCCGGGATAAGCGCTTTCAAACTGCCCGGTCCGGTCTGTCTGGCCCATCACGCAGTCGTCCTGTTCAGGGATAGAAAATCCTATCTGCACCGCTTCCAATGGTTTAAGGTCAGCGCTGTCTACGACTACAGCTTTTATCGGCTGAGTATTTCTTTTATCTTTATCGCATACCATGCTCAATGAAGCGGCAGCGATAGGTTTTGGCTGCACATATCCTTCAGGAGGGATGTTGTTGTTCCTTATATTAGCTTCCAGAGCGAATGAAAAAGTATAGCCTCTGCCCTGCAATGCCGAAGGATCACGGATAGTTATCAAGACCGGATAACTGATATCATAAGTGGAATAATAATGATTTATGGTCAATGGTATAGCAGGTATCGGAGGAACGCTCGGCCCATAGTAAGTGCTGGGGATTATCTGTCCGTTGGCATCATTCATGTCAAAGTAAGGCTCCCAGCCGAAATAATCAAAACTTATCTCAACATTCTTTGCTGTTTCAAGCGGTATGATCATATCATCATAATTTTTCTGGAACAGTTCATGCAGATTTACCGGAGAATCGTCTGGCTGGAATTCATAACGGTAAAAATTAGTGCTGCCAAGATATCTTAACATCGGCACATCAGAGACCAATAGATTTTTCAGATTGTCTTTTACACTGCCTTCGGTCCAGCTTACAGTAGGGACCGGATCAAAATTAAGCTGTTCCAT
>CAYHKV010000144.1:0-2649 GCA_964357125.1 uncultured Methanosarcinales archaeon
AGTTAAGATTAAAAATACCCCGCAGCTCTGCTGCGGTTGGGATTTTTATTAAGTAGAGATTATTTGCGCGCTAATCCTTTCTTGATATTGGCCATGACTTTTTCTATCTCGGCAGGATCAACATCATTTCTGGTCTGCGGCTTGGCTTCCTTGCTCTCTTGCGCGCTCTGAAGCATGGCTGCGACAAAATTAGGCACATCTTTCCCTTTTTTTGGTTGAATCATATTTTAAGGTAAAAAGAACGCCTATTTAAAGTTTATTGTTGTGTGGGCTTGGTGGAAAAAGAAGAAAATTAGCCTTGTTTATTATCTTCAAGAGGTCTGCAAGATCCTGCTCCAGTCGGTTCGAAAATCGACACTCCTTCCAAGTGATAAATCCACAAAAGATTTATAAATAAATTACAACTTTGATAAAATCATGTCACTTGATACTTATCTTTCGCCAGCAAAAACAAAGCCCTATTTGGATGAAGTAGGTACATTGTTGCCGCAGGTTAGGTATCAGAGAGTATTACTAGCTAATTATTTTTTTGCTGAAAAGGATGAACAACCAATATCTTGGAAAAGACCCATGCATTTTGGTTTAAATAAAGTATTATATTTTGGAGTAGAAAAGTTAGAAAAAGAATTAACTGCGCTTCAAAAGATCCTTAGGACCGGGGAAGTATCCTCTTTGGCTTCTTACTTGACGCTCGCGATTGAGCCTACCTTTACTGAAGAAGCAGGACCTGATTCTTTTTGCTGGTATGATACTATTTATAACACTTTATTTAGGAGCTATATGGGGACACACTCACCAGAGGAGGTAGTGGGAACCGCTTTGCAGGATGCTCTCATTGAAAACTTATTCCACCACCCCAGCAGATTTGTCGATGAATGTAAAGATATAAATAGGTCATTAATAAACAATTCAGTACGGGAATATTTCCGTAATTCAGCAAGAATGCTAAAACAGATACATGACTTTGACTTAGAAGGGACGATGCACCGATACGCAAGAATACTGGAAGGGCTAAGGCCGATGGTAGCAGACCAGGAAGAAACCCCTCTTTTAGCGATACCATTTACACGCTACCTGCCCAGGCTGGACGGAATAGTCTCCTCACCTAAGAAAAAAGTTGATACCCCTGAAGGTCTGAAAAAAGCTCAGCAGGAAAGAGATATTCTTGATCTTAAAAAATTAGTGCATGCCCAAAAAGATTGGGATAATCTTGATCAAGTGATAGAGACACACTATCGTTCTTCTGTCAAGGTAACCGACAACGAGCTCTTTACTATCGTTATAAACCCCGCGGTCGGTCTAGTATTGGTGCCGAAACCACAGCGTAAAAAAATAAGCTTTTCAGATTTAGTCGGGTATGATGAGCAGCGAAAACAATTGATAGCGAATACTAAAAGATTATTGGAAGGAAATGATGCCAACAACGTATTTATACATGGCCCCCCTGGTACAGGAAAATCATCTATGATCAATGCCTTGTTAACACAATATGCAGAAAAAGGACTACGGGTAGTAGAGACCGATAAAGAGGTTATCCCGCATCTATCCAGCATTTTTTCTGCATTGGAACGGCAAGATGAAAAATACATAATCCTTGTCGACGAATTTAGGATGGGAAAAGATGAAGAACTTTATGATGGCCTTAAAAAAGTAGTAGAAGGGTCTTTTGAAAGCATGCCTTTAAACGCAAGACTGTATGTTGTGTCGAATGATAAAGATTGTATGAGAATTGGATTCAATACGGGAAAAGAACAAAGGGCTTTGGAAGACCGTTTTGGTTTAGTTGTTTATTTCCCTCTGCCTGATGAAGATCAGCAGCGTAGAATATTGAAAGCTTATGTCAGTTCTCCCAAAAAAAGAAATGGCAAATTTGAACTGGTATGGAAACAATTCCAGGAATATTGTGCTGGTCGAAGCATAAGTAATCCAAACCCCCGCAATATCCGAGACTTTGTGAGAACTCTCCAGAATTAATTTTTAAGGCTCTTCTCATTTTTTAGCCAAGTTATAAGAACAAAAACCTCTTGGCAGCGTATCTTTTCAGGACTATATCTTTGAATTCCATAGTCGTTACCTCTTGATTATTTTTTCTTAATCCTATTTTTGTGTTATTGATTTAAAACTTTTGGTTAGTTGCTGATCTATATCTGATTTAGTTATATTGCATAAATAAGCAGAAGCATTTAAAAAGTACTGCCTAATATATACTACATCATCACTTTTTCAATATATGTCGATTGATTTTATTTAACAAATTAGTCCGGCTTTTTCTGAAAATAAGAATGATTATAAACTAAGGAGCTAAAAAAAATGAAAGGAACAGTAAAATTTTTCAATGAAGTAAAAGGATTCGGATTTATCGCCGGCGAAGACGGAAAAGAAGTATTTGTGCATAAGTCCTCGCTAGAAGAAGGTGTGGTTTTGAATAATAATGATTCAGTCACCTTCGATGTAGAGCAGGGAGACCGTGGCGCAAAAGCGGTCAACGTCAAGAAAGAATAAAACTTATAACCTAATTTTATTATTTTTTTTATCGGTTATAAAATCATGGGCTCTTTCAGAGCAAGGTTAATTTCTGAATTTTTTCAAAAAGAAATTAGGTCTGCCTATCTTCAAATTTCTTAGCAGCGTATCTCTTCATCACGATAT
>CAYHKV010000145.1:0-2628 GCA_964357125.1 uncultured Methanosarcinales archaeon
AAACATCAACTGCCAGACTCTCTGTTCCTTTACGGTTTTAGGATGGACGTGCTCATTGATACGCATTATAGGAAAATCACGCATGGCCGGGTTTTTATGTTTGATATCAGTCTTGAGGCGGACGACCGCTTCTCCTTCTGCATATCCGCTGAACATTTTTGCGTAACGAAGCTTGTTATCTTTGACGCTTAGATCCCTGCAAGGACAGGCGACAGCGGTATTTTTTAATTCGCGCCATTTATCTGCATCGCAGGTGCATACATACGCTTTTCCTTTGGCCACTAACTGTTCAGCGTAATCGTAATAAATGCCTAGCCTTGAAGACTGGACTGTAACGCTGCTCACTTTGTTCTCGGTCAGCCAGCGGGTATCTTTTTCTATCAGTTCATATGCCTGTGGATAAATATTCTCTGGGTTAGTATCTTCGATGCGCAGAAGGAATTTACCGTCATACATTTTTGAATATTCATAATTTAAGGAAGCTCCGTAAGCATGGCCTATGTGCAACGGACCTGAAGGGGAAGGAGCTATACGGACCACTACTTTACCTTTTTGAGCATTTGGAAGTTCCTTCAATGGGCCCTCTATCTTCTCTTCTTTTTTTTGCTTAAGAAGTTCTGGAGCGGTCTCCTGCAATCTCTTTTTTATTTTTTCCAGAGGCATCGATTCTATCTCTTTGATGGCAAATTCTATCTCTTTCAAGACTGCTGGAACTTTTTCTTTTAAGTTTGGATTTTCACGCAATACTAAACCTAAAATGACATTTTTATTTACCTTGCCGTTGAAATCTAAGGCGTTCTTAAGGGCATGTTTAAGAATAATGGTTTTCATTAACGATTATAAAACGAGAGATATTCTTAAATCTTTTGATTGCTCTTTTTAAGGTTCTTCTGAGAAGACTATCCTAAAAAACCCCGAATCTTTCCGGCATGTACGATCCATTCGCTTACTAAGGCATGATTGTTTTCTAGGTAAGCTTTTAAAATCTTGGTGGTGGCTTCTTTATGCTCATTATTGGTCTGGTATTTGAATAATTTTATAGTCCTTTTTATTTTTTCTTGTATCCTTTCTGGAAAGATGATTAAGTTATCTTCATTGAGATATTGCAGAGCTTCCCCCATATCATATTCGATGTTGGCATAACATTTTTTTAAATTATTTATATCTCCTTCTGTAAGTTTAGAAAGGCCGAAGATCTCCGGCGGAATGCCTAAAGAATACAGGACTGCGCAGAAGGATATAGTTCTGGGAAGTTTTATCCCTGATGTATTTCTGGAATATCCGAAAAGGCCGGTGTGTATCTTTCTTTTTCTCCTACCAGGCAGATACCTGCTGAATTCATTTATCAAAGGAGCTATATCGGTTATGGTATCAACGTAATCCTCATGGATCAGATCGATGTATCTAAGCGCCATCTGTTCGTCAACAGGATAGGGATCTTTTCTTTCGGCCTTATTTATGTAATCGACCGCTTCGATAACCTGTTTGAGCGGATTATCATATTTGAATGCTGACTGGATAGTGAAGGTCTGCACACTTGGATATCCTTCTAGGATCTTTTTTACTGTAGACGGCTTAAAATTTCCTCTGAAGGGAGCTGAACCCAAACCAATGATAGGGAGCAATTCTATTCCCAGCTTTTTTTCTAGTGCATGTAATCTCTGGAGAGCTATTTTCACCAGAAGTATCGCTGCCACTGAACCATAATTCATAGCCGGATCGCTCCTGGCGTACCATACCCTCTGAAAATCTTTAATTTTTGTATGCTGGAGATATTTTTCCACATGGAGATGCGAGTTCAATATTTCTTCTTTAGTCTCAAACAGAGGAGTTACCCTGATATTTTCAGGCTTAAAACTTCCCAGCCAGTTCTCTAAAGTTATGTCGCCGATGTTTTGGCTGGAAGAATTGGCGATGAATTGTTTATAAAATTCATGGATCCTTACCAATGGCTTCTCTGAATTGCACATAGGCACGACAATCTCAAATATTGGAGTTGTATCTTGCTGGTAGAATGCGGTAGCTATATCATGGTTCCTAGGAATAGAGAATATCAGTTCAGGAAGTATCTTCGCTTCATTTTTTTCTATATCAGGATTGGGCGCTCTTAAAGTAAGAAATTTCTGTTCTCCCAGTTTATTCTGCCTGAAGTAATCTGGATATTTTGAAAGAAGCTTGTGCACCACATAATTATCAACCTCTTTACCTTCAACATCCCATAACTGTTCATCAATGCCGAGATGCGAATATACATAAAATGCTTCCTGCACCTCGTCGTCTCCGGTCAAGGTCGGATTTGAGACGAAGAAAGGTATAGCAACATTGTCCGGATGCTGGGTGGACATGGTACGCGGTATCTTAATCATTATGGTTCAGCTGCTTTTCAAATAATTTTTTATTCTTTCCAACCCTTTTTTTAATGTATTTAAGTCCGAAGCATAGCTTAATCGGACAAATCCTTCCATGCCAAATGAAGCTCCTGGAACAAGAGCTACTTTTTCCTGTAATAGTAATCGTTCGCAAAATTGTTCGCTGTCCTGATGTCCGGGAATCTTGAAGAACACATAAAAAGCGCCATCAGCTCCTTTTACAGTTACTCCTACAGAAGCGAGTTCTGATATCACTAAA
>CAYHKV010000146.1:0-2627 GCA_964357125.1 uncultured Methanosarcinales archaeon
TATTTAAGGGGAAATGATGTAGTAATCAACAATATGGTAGAAGTAGAGATCAGCACCGAAGATAATGTAGTGACTATTACCGGAAAGCAAATTCTTCCTAAGTGATTCTTAAATCCTTTAAGCAGGTATATTCATCTATAAGACAAACTATAAATAGTTATTTTCTTATGTTTCTGATAGGTGGTCAAAAGGATCAAGCATGATCGATACCTGGAAACTCTCCACCAGATGCTCTTGCCCGAATACGATACTCTTTCTAAAAACGTAAAATTATTTTCTAAAAGGGGTCGAGTCATAGCGGAAATAGACCTGCTAGGGACTAAAGACAATATCTGTGATGTATATGAAGTCAAATGCAGTTACAGGATCACTAAGGCAAGGAAACAATTATCCCGTATCAAGAAATTGATGCCTTATGTAGATAACCTTTATTTCTTCTGCGGGGCATCGGGAGTGTTAGAAGAACTGAAATGAATATTCATAAAACCTATAAACCATTCAACTTTCTTAAGTTATCATGACAGGAAAAATACTGATCGCTCCGGAATACGAAGCTATAGAAGGTCCATTGATCTTTCTGGCCGGTCCAATCCAGGGAGCATACAGGTGGCAGGATGATGCCATAAGGATCATCAGTCAATCTGCGCCGGAATTAAATATCGCTTCTCCTAGAAGAAGCAGTGAAAGATCGCATGACGGAAATTTCAGCACTGAGATGTACGCTGAACAGGTTGACTGGGAAACTTGCCATTTGCGAAGAGCCGGAAAGGATGGAGTTATACTTTTTTGGTTAGCCAAAGAATCTGAACATCTCTGCGATAGAGCATATGCGCAGACTACCAGGTTTGAATTGGCGGAATGGAAAATGAGGCACGAAAGAGACGGCGCTAATTTAGTGATCGGGATCGAAAGCGGATTTACCGGCGCCAAATACATCAAAAGAAGATTCTCTCAAGATTGTCCAGAAGTTTCTATATGTTCTACTTTAGAAGCTACCTGCGAGGAAGCAGTCAGATATGTCATGAAAAGCCCTATTGAAGAACATTCTGGGATGGGTGATGTCGGAAAATATACTTCTACTAAGGAATATTTTAAGAGACGGGGCTTTCCCGCACCAGAATTTAATAGTAGATTTAAAAGGAAGAAATATTATAAATAGATGGGTAAATTCTCTAAATATGGTCTTTAAACCAAAAATAGCGGCTATAAGCGCAGCCATAGCCGTTTCCGGCGTATTATTATATCATTCTTCTAAATCTGGTTATGAAAAAGGGCCGGATGTTATTCCCGTGCAAAGCATTTTAAATCAGCCTCTTTTGTATGATGATATGAAAATAGAATACCCACATCATCTAAGCAGGGAACAGTCGTATGAACGCATCACTAAGCGATTGGCAGAATTAGAAAGACTGTATTCAGACGAGATCGATGCATTTGATACCAAATGGGAGGCGGACCATTCCAGGATGTCTTTTCACTTTGAAGCGCTGGGCTTTTCTACGCAGGGGCATCTGTATCTTACCGACAATAAACTCATTTTAGAAGGGGAATTGCCCCTTATAGCCAGATTGTTCAACGGTAAGATAGAAGAGATGGTCAAAGACAACTTGGACGAGATACTTTCTAAGTGAGATTAGTTCATTCTATTTGGTCTAAAGATTATTGGGTATGGTCAATGTTAGTTTCCCTGAACTATGAAGTAACGAAGGCGAAAAGCGATGAAAAGTATTAAATTAGCCCCTTTCTTTTGTCATTGAATCCAGCAGCGATCCACCAAACACTAGCAACACAAGTGCTACTAATAAAAATGCGAGAATTGGCATCCCTGAAATTCCAGATTTAAATGCTATTTCATATCTTGTTGTTGCCCAATAGGACACGCCAATAATTGCACTAAATTTTATACTAGTTGCTATTCTAGATCTAGTAAATATTCTTTTAAACCACGGTTTATTTAACATATGGGCAATGTGTGGATATTACTATAAATAGTTTACTGAGGGAGCTAATTGAGTATAACAAGTGTTAGGTTCAGTTGACCATCGGATTGTTATTACACAGTCATCTATGAAAAATTTTATCAACTAGTCTAGTATATTTTTTTAAATTTTTATAGCCTAAGTATAAGAATAAACTACCGAAGGGTACGAGTAACAAACCTGAATTGTCTTTTGTCATAAAGAATATAATGATTCCTCCAATAATTATTGCTATTCCCCAGAATCCAAACAGAAAAGCAAAGCTTGCTCTGATATAACCTCTTAATTTTCTGTTACTAGTTAAATCTGCTACTGCAAATAATACAATAAATGCGAATAATATAAATGCAAATGTTTCGATAGAAACAAAAGGTTCGAATATTGAGGAGAAAATGAACGAACAAAATATCCACCAAACAATCTTTAAAAACCACTTCAATGTTTTTACGTCTCCTATATTCTTTTCTGCTTGTTCTCTATCATAATCTTCTTTAGATTGAACTACCACAAAATGTTGATCCATTCATTAAAAAACGGATGGTTGAAATTAATAAATCTTTCGAAAAAAATTCCAAGAGCAAATTGAATATAATCCTTGTTATACGAGGGTGAGCGTAACGCAGTGGAGCGAAAGCGCAGCGTCCCCTT
>CAYHKV010000147.1:0-2594 GCA_964357125.1 uncultured Methanosarcinales archaeon
GGCTATCAAATGGGCCTGTGATCTCTCCGCACTGCAATAGATATTCCAATTCCTCTTTATCTTTAAGATGCAAAATTGGAACATTTTGTCGCATATTAGACTATTCTCGCATCCTTGCTCAATTCAGAGCTTAAGAATTTCCGTACGACATAATCAGGCAGATACAGCAGATAAGCGATGATCTCTTTAAGAGCATAAGCATCCTTATAGTCTATGACCGCTTTTATCTGCTCTTCAGAGAAATTAAAGTCTGCAAAAAATCTCCGGCAGTAATCATATTCTGATTTCTTAAGACTTTCAAATAACTTCCATTCGTGATGCAGCCTGGCATCATATTTTCTTATAACTCCCTGGAATATACGCAGCAGATGCACTTCGTTCTGGTCAGTCTTGGTAACTTCCCATACTCCTGCCTTTTCCAGAGCAAATTTCTTGAAAGCCAACTGTATCATAGATTTTATTTTTATGATCCCTTTTTCCTGGCACGAATCGCACATCTTAAGATAAGCGTCATAAGTCGCTTTCGCGCAGCGCTTGAACAACAATTGAGTAGAAGGGATATCCTGAGTCATGGAAACTCTGGAAGGATTTTCTAATAGAAATTTTTTAGTATTATTCAATATGAAAAGATTTTTGAAGCATTGGTAATTACGCTCTTCCTGGCTGAAACATTCTATGCTTAGGATGTTATGCATCCTGTCAGCCAGCTTTACCCTGATGGCGATTTCTTTCACAAGTTCATTGTCATGCTGGTATATATTTGAGATAGAACGGTAATAAAAATCTCTTTTATGCCTGGTCAAAAGCTTCAATGCGTCAATAAGTATTTTTACTTTATCCTTATCATGGCGTTCCAGTAGTTCCTGTTCTAATTGCATAAATATTTTTTCTTCATAAGCATCAAGGACGGCGATGCCTTGGTCATCTTCTTCAATATTCTGTTGGTCACGATACAGATCGACCGTCTCTTCCACATAATCATGCATCAGCCCGGCAGTCAATCCCAATTCATCAGAAATTTTAGCATCGCGTAAAGCCAGGACTACATTCAGCGGATGCACTAAAGAATCTTCACCGTCCTTCCGCCGGGGAAGAAGCCCATATAACGATTCCATCTTTTTCAGGCAGTAAGAAAATAAAGGGCCTATTTCCGTAAAAGTCCTCTTTAATGCGGCAGGATCCTTTGATCTCTGCCAGTGCTGTAGATATTGAAAAGTCTTATACTCTTCAGATTCGCGCATGGTATCCATCACTCTTTGATATGGAAGATTATTTTTAATACTTTCTTTTAAATTCCAGAAAACCACGACCTTAACTTTTCTTCCACTTCCACAACCCTGTAGCCAGAAAGCTCAACCTTAACATGCCATAAGTCTAATCCTTTCGGAACTATCCTTTTCCTGGCTTTATAGATCATAGTGGTAGCAGGCTCGATCACATAGATTTCCTTTCGGTATACAGAAGTACAGCGCATAGGTATCCTTTGCCCTTTTCCTTTCATCAGCTCAAGAAGATCATGATATCTGATAAACCCTTCAGAATTTCCGTCGTAAAATAATTTCCGCTCAAGCATCTTACCAGTTCCGTCTAGCGTCCCAATAAGCAGAACTTAATACTAAAGGTACATCCAGCAGCGGATAACCTATCTTTTGGAAAAATTCATTCTGCCGTTCCATGCATTTACGTTCCCCTTCCATGCCGTTATATGCTTCTCTTCTCCTGAAATATTCCCGGTGCCAGGCATCATGCACGATCTCTCCAGCGACCCATTCTAACGGCTGATACCTATCAGAGGTAGTCTTATTGTCATCAGTATCATAAATTCCAGTGCGTACATGCATCCCCGAAGGAGGGCTAAATCTTATCATGACTAAATTATCCTTGACTATCTGCCAGTTTTGCGTATCTTTTTGATAGACTATATCCAAGGCTTTTATGATATTGTTTGTATAATCTACCGGTCCGGATATGGCTATGCCTTCGTATATTGTCGAAGGTTCAGCTTCCTGGACCGAAGTTTCAGGAAGATACGCATAAGCGCATCCGGCTGTGGAAAGGGCCATCAATGTTGAAAGGGATCTGTTCATGATGATGTAAATCGAGGCTATATTTATAAAAATTTATAAAATAAACCTTGTTTTTAACAGTTAGATCGATTTAGAGCTTACGATGGAAACATATTATCATAAAGAAAGATCCGGTGATTTTTGCCAGACGGAGTATCATCAGGATATGCTTCTCCCGTTTAGAAAAAGGAACGTTTTAGTGATACAAGTTAGTGTTAAAAAAAACGGAAATGTGGTAAATTATATAGAAGTTCCAGGTTACCAATTGTCAAGAGAAGAAAACGCCTCTATGGTAGAACCCTTTGAGACTGCTGAAGAAAGAAAGGAATTATCTGATCTCATAGATGCCAAGAGAAGCCTGAATGCAGAAGATAGTTTAGAAGGCCCTATAAAGTTTTGGAGCTCTTGGTAGGATAGGAAGGAAACCTTTATAAATAAACACGCCAAAATAGCTAAAATGGAATTCATCGTTATAGAAGAATCTAAGAACAAGCTTGTTTTTGAGCTTAATGGCGAAACCCATACTTT
>CAYHKV010000148.1:0-2572 GCA_964357125.1 uncultured Methanosarcinales archaeon
AAAACACTGGCTTATCTTCTTGGATTTATCGTAAAGATCAACAAAAAATTAGGCATACAGATGCTGGTTTTAGTCCCTACCCGTGAATTATGCATCCAGGTGGGTAAAGAGATGGCCAAAGTATGCCAGCCTCTGGATATCAAAGTGGGCATGCTGTACGGCGGACGGGAGATAGCAGGAGATTCTATCACCATAACCAAAAGAAACCATATCATGGTGGGAACTCCAGGAAGATTGATACAGCATATCAACGCTAAAAGGGTCAAAGTAGGGGATGTAAAATATTTAGTCTATGATGAAAGCGACCAGATGTTTGACCATGGCTTTTTTGATGAATGTGTTTATGTCAAGACCAGGGTCAGCAAAGATGCACAGATAATTTTTGCTTCAGCTACCATAAATGAAAAAGTCAAACAGTTCATCGAAGCTGAACTTGATGATTATGAACTATTGGCAGTAGGCGAGATGATCCCTAAAAACATAATCCAAGAAACTATCTTATGCGCTATTCCGGAGAAGAAAGATCTGCTGTTACGGCTCTTGCATCATAATAGGTTTAAGCGGATAATGATATTCTGCAATCGCAAGGATCGTACTGGAGAGATAACCCAGTTTTTATCAGAACACAATTATCGCGCTCGGGAATTGAACAGCGATATCACCCAAGACCAGCGTTTCAATACCTTGAATCTCTTCAAAGAAGGCAAGATCCATATCTTAGTGACCAGCGATGTCGCAGCAAGAGGCATCCACATAGAAAAAGTAGATGCTGTCATCAATTATGATGTTCCTACCAAACCAGAATTTTATATCCACCGGATCGGCCGTACCGGCAGACGTGATCAGAAGGGGTACTGCCTGACCTTGATCTGCCCGGAAGACGAAGATAGGTTCAGGAACATCGAATATAATTATGGGTTGGAAGTGAAGCAGATCGAAGTTGAAGTAGAAGAATAAAATGCACCGGCCGTGCGGTGATAACTTAGTCCGAGTCCCATTTTTTAAGAGGATTCTGGTGATTTTTGTTTTTATGAAGAAAGCTGAAGGAGTTTAAATAATCTTCTATTTGGGTAATTTGGTATCAACAAGTTTTTGCAATACTGCAACAATTTCTTCTATTCTTTTCGCATTTGTCTTGATGTAACTTGCTTTTATGCTGAATCCTTCATAAGAAATCTTGTTTCGATAATCACGTAATTCCTGGATAAATCGTTTCGCAGCTGTGCTGAGTTTATATTGATCGCAAACATAATCTATGATTGTCTGATGAGCGCCTTCTCCTTTAATCTTAATCCCGTCTATAGAAGTGATTGCTTCCATCAGCTTTCTGATAATATCATAATAATCAGTCAGAGAATTAGAAGGATATTTTTCTGTATCAGTTTCTTTCAGGCGTTCTAAGGTAACCACGGCCATCTCTCGCAACGACTTTGCTTTTTGTCTATCCGGTTGGACTTTGATGATCATTACAATGCCTCTAGATAGCCTTCCAACACCACCCCATTTATAATATTATTCTTTAATTCCTTTGGATATTTCTTAAAATTGTTCTTAAAGTGCAGTTGAATATTTCTGTTCAATAGCTTTACGAATCTAGACAGATCGACTTTTTCTTCTTCAGCTTCAATAAAAAGATCTATATCACTTTCTTCAACGTCCTCTCCCCGCTGATAACTGCCAAAGAGGACAATGCATTTCGGCATGAAGGTATCTTGCAGGTAAGGAATGAGGTTGCTATCCTGCAATTCCAGAAGATTAAACATTTTTTTGTAGGTTTTGTAATTCTTGCTGTTTACTTCCGCTCTGAAGATGGGAAATTTACGCTCTCCTTTTTTTTCTATAGATTCTTTTATGATGGATAGCTTGAGTAGAGTTTGCAGATGTGTTTTAGTCGAGGTATGGGATAAATCAGCTTTCTTGCTTATTTCTAATAGATAATGGTCTTTAGTTGGTTCTCTAAAGAAAACACCTGCAACATTCAAAATACTACATTTTAGTAACATGTGCTACATAAATGTAATACTACTTTTAAAGATTATGTTACTTTTTTGTATTATGTGTTACTTTTATGTAATATATTTGATAATATTATCCATTTTTGATAGATGTTGGGTGACTAGAAAAGAAAGAAAATGTAGTCACCTACTAGTTCAATTAAATACTACTATTAAGTAACTAAAATAACAAAAGATTTATAAATAAACGGGCTTCTGGCTATAGTAGAGTTATAACGCACGGATAAGAAACTACTCATCCGGCGTCCCAAAGTGCGGGGATTAGAGCATAGCTTCCCACACTTTTAGGACTTTAGGATACACATGGGATTTACGATAACCAAGAAACTGGCACAGCAAGGCGACAATATAGTACTTATTATTCCTAAAGATTTAAAACCATATTTGAAACGAGGAGACCTGATCGAGGTAAAGATACATTAAAAGGACGGATAGCTCCGCACTTTAGTGCGGAGTATCCAGCCCTTTTATGTCACAAAGTGCGGGGATTATAAAGTGCCTTTTTTCAAGCCACGGACTTTAGTCCGTGGTGAGGCACTTTCCCGCACTTTTATGAC
>CAYHKV010000149.1:0-2567 GCA_964357125.1 uncultured Methanosarcinales archaeon
ACAAAGATTGTATTTCTGTACAGAAGGATTAGTCCTTCTTGTATTTTTAATGTTGAGAACACCCCTAAATCTGACAACGAACTTGCAGACCCAACCACCGCAAGCAGTGGGGTATTCTCAACAAATAAAATCGTATAGGGAATTTAATAGGCTTTTTTTCCTCACTTCAATACCACAATCCTTTTAAATTACATAATTCTTCTTTCCACCATGGGAAAAAAAGCAGCTAAAAAGGCAGTGAAGAAAGCCAGTTATGACGATGAAGATGACGATGATGACGGCGATGAAGAAGTAAAATTGTTACCTGATGAAGAGCAGGGCATCACTAAAGATGAGACTTCTGAAGATCATCAAGAGGCCATGGATCTTGGCGAAGAAGATGAAGATGTATATACTGAAGAAGGGCGCAAGAAATTAGAAGAGAATGATGAGATCGAGCCTTGGGAAGAAGGTTTTGTGGAAGGCGCTAATGAGCTGGGTCAGCTTGGAAAAGATGCCTTGACCGGAGTTCCATTGATGGACGTCGATGAGGTCATCGAGATGGAGCTTGACGGAAAATTATACCGTTTTTCAAGCACTAAGAATGCAGAGAAATTCAGAGAAAAGATGCTTAAGCAGAAAGTGAAAGGCAAGAAGAAGTGAATTTTCTAGATTATTATTTTACTGTCGAACAAGTAGCAGTATATAATACACATGGATTACATGCAGAACCGGTTGCGATCCTGCATCGCTGTGCTGCTTCTTCCACCATCCAATAACCCGGATCATCTTCTTTCAAGTTAAGGCTGTTGGCACGGTCGTACAAAAGCTGGGCAATTTCTGGATTTTTCCGTAATTCAATAGGATTTCCTTCTGCATACGTTGAAGATATCTCCGGGAACGTATCTATATCACTAACCGCACCTTTTGCGCTAAAATATGCTTCTTTCTCCCGCGGCCTAAAAAAAGAATAAGGATGCAGCCCAGTAAGTTCATGCAGGCGAGATTCAAACTTTTTTGCCGCTGCGTATTGTGGATGAGAACCGATGTAACTTATCACTCTTTCATTTTCAGCGACCTCTCCTTGTTTAACTGTCTCCGGGTCTCCTGAAGCCATCAATAATTTATAACTTGCTAAATCATCTTTCAACTGTGTGGAGAAAGTACTCGATCGTAATTCTTCTTTCAGTTTTTCCATGACCGGATCATTTTGTAATCTTTCAAAGATAGTATCCTTCACATATTTAGCATATAGATCTGGCAAACTTTTTCCCACTGCATCTTTTGAAAGATCTAACTCATTAGCCGTAACCGTATCATCTAAAGTATGGCTAAACTCGTGGCCAAATATGGCCGAAGGAGTTGCTCCCCGTATAGGGTTCGCCATGAGTCTTGCAGCGTCAAGAGCTCTTTCTCCAACAATCATAGTAGGATAAAATACTGCAAAATCGTCAGTAGGCGAAGCGCCTGCATTGCCAAACGTTCCAAACCGGATCTCTTTCAAGAATTTTTCAATGCCCCCTCTAGCCATAAATTTGTCCGTCACTTGAGCAAGATTAGGGGTTATTTCGGTATATTCACTAGCTGTGCATATCCCTCTTTCCCTGCATCCACTTTCGATCTTGAAAGGCATCATTGGATATTTATGCTGAAGATCGGCGATAGTTTTCATCATGTTAAAACTAAGGTCGCTAGTAACTGCATCTTTGTCTTGATATAGCATAAAAACTGTTTTTTGCATCTGGCTGTTCCAAATAAGATATTTATTTGAAGAACTTATCAGGGCTTCGTCAGAAGCTTTGCCGGCAGATGTTTTTATGAGCATAGGAACGCTGTTTCTGCTGTCGATCATTGCGCCAGCAGACTCATCATCTGGCGTAAATAATTCCGGCGGAGCAACAGTGAGTTTTTCTGGAGTGGCTTTGATCACCATGCCTCTTCCAGTCTCTACTTTTACTTCGCCGCTGCCGCTTTGAGAAAGCGAGGGTACTTTACCTTCAACTAATCTAGATCTAATATCTGCTTTTCCTCCAGGATAGACGGTTATCTCTAAGGCGTCTCTATCATCGGCGACCAAGTCCGGCAGAAGTTCTTCTTTTCCCAGTTCATTATTATATTGCCTTTTGACCATGTTAAATAACAGATTACCCGGTTTAGGAGTTAAGGTGATCTCACCATCTTCACTGTTTATGATCATCCCAGCAACCATCTCCTGACCAGAAGAAAATCCTAACCGAGCCATCTTTTTCTGAATTTCTACATCTGAAAAAGTTAATGTTTCCTTCACTAATTGAATATAATTTCCTTGCGGACCTTCCACCGGGCTGAGATAAAGAGTTAGGTCTTTTGCAGCTTTAGCTTCAAAATCATCCAGACCATCATTATCTGGATCTAAGCGCCCTATATCGCCTTGTTTGATATATGTCCGCTTACCGTCAAAACTGATCCCTTGTAATATCGCTTCCCTGCCGCCCGTCAAAACGTAAGGAATTTTCCCATCAATTGTAAAATGGTCTTCTGAATCGATATCGTTCTCTGATATTTTTGCATCGATGTTCTGTTTGAGATAATCAAAAGGCGTCGCTTTT
>CAYHKV010000150.1:0-2517 GCA_964357125.1 uncultured Methanosarcinales archaeon
ACAAAGAAACAAAGATATAATTTACTTCTCTGAACAAGGAGGCATAGATGTTGAAAAGAACTGGGATAAGGTCACAAGCATAGAATTGACTACCTTGACTGATGTTGATGACTTAAATCTTAATCTGCCCACCAACTTAAATGATTTCACAAAGAAGATTTTTTCTTTCTTCAAGGAACATCATTTCTGCTACTTAGAATTCAATCCCTTTACTTTTGATAAAAACAACAACATCATACTTTTAGATACCGTCGCGCAGGCAGACAGCTGCGGCATAGATCTGCCCTTTCCAAAACCATTCGGAAGAACTTCCTGTCCGGAAGAAGAGTTCATCGAAAGGCTCGACAAAGACAGCGGCGCATCACTCAAATTAACCGTTCTTAATCCGCAGGGAAGGATCTGGAATATTCTTTCGGGAGGAGGAGCAAGCATCCTTTACCTCGATGCTATAACCAACCAAGGAAAATTACGGGAGATCGCCAATTACGGAGAATACAGCGGAAATCCTACTGCTGAAGAGTCATATCAATATGCTAAAACTATCTTGCATCTTATGACTAAGGAACTAAATCCTAACGGAAAAGTCCTCATCATCGGAGGAGCTATAGCTAATTTTACTGACGTTGAAAAGACCTTTCAGGGAGTGGTAAGGGTATTAAGAGAATACCGAGCTGAATTACAGCAGGGAAATATATCCATCTTCGTGCGCAGAGGCGGCCCTAACTACCAAAAAGGATTACAGCTGATGCAGGAAGTCGGAAAAGAACTGCAGATACCCATGGTTGTCCACCGCCCTGAGATGCCCATGACAAACATAGTAAAAAAAGCAGTAGAGGCCTTACGATGAGATTCACTAAAGAGACAACCGCAATTTTCTACAACCTGAAAGCATTACCGATACAACAGATGCTGGATTTTGATTATGTCTGCAAAAGAACACCCAGCGTAACTGCTATCGTCCATCCCGGCAGGAAAGGATTCCATAAGGCATTCTTTGGAGCAAAAGAAATACTGATCCCGATATATGATTCATTGGAAGAAGCGATGAAACATCATCCTGCATCAGAAGTACTGATAAATTTTGCTTCTTTCAGGTCAGCGGTCCTTCCTTCTAAAGAAGCTCTTCAGTCCGATAATATCAAAACAGTAGTGATTGTCGCAGAAGGCATTCCTGAAAGGTATTCCAAAGAACTTATCGCCTTGGCAGAAAGAAACAACAAGCTGATCATAGGCCCTTCAACTGTCGGCGGCATCGCAGCCGGCTCTTTCAGGATCGCTGGATATGCCGGAGGCAAGATCGAGAATGTCATCAACGCAAAATTATACCGCCCCGGAAGCATAGGCCTAGTCTCTAAATCCGGCGGAATGATGAACGAATTATTCAATATAATTTCCAGAACCACTGACGGAGTAAAAGAAGGCATCGCCATCGGCGGAGATGCATTTCCAGGATCGACCATGCTCGATCATATGCTGCGCTTCGAAAAAGATCCAGAAATAAAATTGCTGGTCGGATTGGGAGAATTAGGCGGAACACAGGAAATAGAGATAGCCGAAGCTAAAAAGGACGGAAGATTGACCAAACCGATGGTGATGTACGTTTCCGGAACTTGCGCAGCCATCTTTCCCTGGGAAGTGCAGTTCGGACACGCCGGAGCAAAAGCATCAAACGCAAAAGAAAGCGCCGCTGAGAAAAACAGGATGCTTAAAGAAGCAGGAGTTATCGTCCCTTCATCTTTTGAAGAATTGGAAAACACTCTCAAAACAGTATTCACAGAATTAACCACGAAAGGGATAATTGTTCCGGCAGAAGAGCCTTCGATTCCAGAACTGCCCATAGATTATGCTGATGCCATCAAACAAGGAAAAGTCCGCAAAGCCGCTAACTTTGTAACTACCATTTCTTCTGACTTAGGCGAAGAGCCAAAATATGGGAATTTGCCCATAAGTAAAGTTGTGGAAAAAGATAATTCTATTGGAAATCTTCTCGCCTTATTATGGTTCAAGAAAGAACTTCCAGATTATTTCATCCAATTCTTAGAGAAATGCATCCTTCTTACTGCGGATCATGGCCCGGCTGTATCCGGAGCGCATAACGCTATCGTAGCTTCCAGAGCAGGTAAGGATGTAATCTCTTCATTATGCAGCGGATTGCTTACTATAGGTCCTAGATTTGGCGGTGCTATCGACGACGCCTGCAGATATTTCAGGGAAGCTGTCGAAAACAAAACAGAACCGGCTTTGTTTGTAGAACAGATGAAACATAAAGGTATCCCCATTCCCGGGATTGGACATAGAATAAAGTCTATCCGCAATCCCGATAAAAGAGTTGAAGTGCTGAAAGAATTTGCAGTAAATAATTTCCCGTCACGAAAATATTTAGAATATGCGCTTAAAGTAGAGAAGATAACTACTTCAAAAACGGAAAACCTGATACTAAATGTTGATGGTTGTATCGCAGTGCTTTTCTTAGATGCCTTGGCTTCATCCGGACAATTCTCTGAAGAAGAGATCAAG
>CAYHKV010000151.1:0-2480 GCA_964357125.1 uncultured Methanosarcinales archaeon
CACTCAACCACAAAGCAGGTTGAGTGAGTGGGATTTCTGGCTAGAAATTCTTAAGTTACTTTTTCCTTATCATAAATTGCAAGAAAAAGGCGAAAGAGCCGGCCAGGGTGGATTTCTCTTCCATTCTAGACAAGCCACTTACCACCATAAACCATATAAATAAAATTACATTCTTAAAATGAATGGACCTTCCCCCAGAACAGCCCATCTACAAGGTATATGAATCCAAAAAGCGCGCGCTCATACCAAAAATACTTACTCTTATCGGGTTAAGCGTGATTTTCTATTTAGGCGTACTTTTGAACATCTCTCTTCTGGAGTTAGACGCTGGTCAGGAAACTTCCTTAAAGGTAGGCGCATTGATGGTTTTACTTTTACTTATTGCGCTGGGCATAGTATTAGCGCAAAGAAGAGCAAAAATTCCTTACCTGTTCTATAACAACAGGATAACCCATGGAAAAGAGCTCATCTATTTTACTGAGATAAATAATACTATCCCACATAAAGATCCTTTTGATAAGTATTTCAAGACTTATTCTATAAATCTTGGAAAGAATGTTTTCCTGCGCCACATACCGGATGAGATCCAGCTTTCCGGCTATATCCAGCAATTGATTGAATATTCAAAAAGAAACACCATGTTTTAACTTTATCTAATTATCTACTACTTTATGATCTGTAACTTTATTCAACCATCATTTCAATTTTCGCTTTTCTTTACAAGATATATCCTCATAACTTCTGTAGTCAATGATAATATCAATGGACCTAAGATTACGCCTAAAGGCCCAAAAAGGAATACGCCTCCAAAAATGCCCAGCATTATTATAGCGATATGTATCTTAGCTTTTTCACCGATAAGTTTTGGGCGCAGTATATTATCAACGCTCCCTACGAATATGAAAGAATAAACAAATAGGGCTATCCCTTTAAGCATAAGAGAAGATGAATCCTGGAAAATACCATCTAAAACTAAAATAAGCGACGCAGGAACCCAGATAACTCCGGTGCCTATGACCGGAATCATGGCAAAGAAAGTCATCACTAATCCCCAGAAAAAAGGAGAAGGAACCCCGAATATGAAAAAACCTAAAGCGCCAAATACGCCTTGGATCAAAGCTACCAATATATATCCATACACTACTCCGTGGATTATTTCACGCAGCCTGTTGAGAATCAAAGCATAATTTTTCTGATGAAGCTGGAAATAATGATTTAACCTTCTCAATAGATCTTCGCCGTCTTTTAGGAAATAGAATAAAGTAAAAAATACTACAAATAGATTTAATATCAGGATAGGAAGATTTATCAAAAATTTAGAGCCTTTGCTGATCACCCAATTTGTTGCTGCCCCGACAATTTCTTTTAATTGCGAACTTATGAACTCATTTTGGCTGAAATCAGTTATTGCCTGACACGCTTCAGAAACGCATTTTTCGAATAAGCCGACGGCTAGTTTTTGTTTTATAAGAAGATAGATGAAATAAGATTCCTTGATCAAGGTTTTGATGAGAAAGCTTCCCGGGACCACGATTATCAATAACACCAACAAGCAGATCAAAAAAGAGGATATCCCAGGACTTTTTATCTTATGGACTAATAATTTATACAATGGAGAAAAGATATAAGCCAATAGCGCTCCTACAAACATCGCTAAAAACAGGGGTTTTAATATCAAAACTGATAAGATCACTAAAGAAACGAACAGGATTACCGGAACATAGTTCTTATAGCTGATAGTCGAACACCTCTTTTAGATTATAGGAAATCACTTAAATAATCGTAAGATTATCTTAGCTTAAGTGATTTCCTTATTAGGAAATAACTTTGGATTTGATTTTCGGAGTACCGAAAATTAAAGTTATTTCCTATAGGGAATATTTTACTCCTTATAAAATCTGCTTTTTCCACCAGAGAACACACTGGTGGTGAATCGGTGATTTCACCTCAATTGGAAAAAGCAGGGTCGGAAATTCGACCGAGCGAAGCGAACATGCCGTTGGTGTGTTTACCAGCGGTGTCGAATTTCTTTGACTCTGCTTTTTTAAAATTATTTTATTTTGATTAAAATTTAAGAAAGACTATAAAAAAAGATAAAAAAAAGAAAAAAACAAAAACCTTATTCAGGCTTATTGTGTGGTTGGCGCACTGATAGTTGCATCAGCGTAGGTTGTACCTTCTACAACTACTTCTTTGCCCATCAATTCGCTTGCCCTGTTGGCTACTACTTTACCAGCAAGTCTAGTGTCAGCGCCGCTGTAACCTGCAACTAGCATAGCTAAATTGCCATTTGCGTGCTCGAATAATTTGACTCTAGCTTTGCCAGGAGTAAATCCTTCAGTACAATCTGCTGGGCTGCCTAACAATTCAGCTGCAACTGTGTTGACACAAGGGCCACCGACAACTACTAAGTTCTGTGCTTTCACATCAGCAACTTCGCTGTCTAGGTTGGTTGCATCGACAAAGGTCACTGCTTTAAG
>CAYHKV010000152.1:0-2464 GCA_964357125.1 uncultured Methanosarcinales archaeon
GCCTTGCTTCCCATCACAGGAATCCCCGCCCTTTAGGGCGTGGGAGGACGTCAAAGTAGTTCTTAAATAAAGGGAGAATCTTTATAAGGTTATATAAATAATGGCCTTTATGAGGAACGGAGAAAAAAGAAAAATGAACGGAGAAAGAACTAAAACTGTAAGTTTAGTAGAAGTTATCATGGATGAGACCGGAATATTTTGCCTCAAAGAGCTACAGGAAGGTTATGACAAACCAATAGTATTTAGCATAACCCCCCCATCTCTTTTGGGAGTTGAACGGGTAAGAGTGAACCATGAAAGTTCCGGCAGACCATTTGAACAGCGGTTACGAGATGCTATTTACGCTCGTTGTCAAGATAACCAAAAACGGAAGGTTCCGTATTATTCAAGGGCAGAGGGTTACTATGTTAGCCGCCCGGTGGAACAAAAAGATGTTCACGTAGTCCTGTATCTGGCACGCAGTTAATCAGATTAAAGAAGATTCTTTTCTTTTTTAATATTATTTTATGACCCGAACCTTTAAAAATCAGCAGAATTATACTGGCTTATGCTTACCTCACAGCAGATCACATCATTACAAGAAGAGCTCCTGAACTCTAAAAATCCTCTTTTTTTATACGATTCTGATGCCGACGGCTTAGCTTCATTCCTTCTGTTATATCGCATGCATCGAGAAGGAAAAGGCATAAGAGTTACATCGATCTCAAATTTAAATCTTGACTTTGTCAAAAGGATAAAAGAACTTAACCCAGATAAGATATTCATCTTAGATATCCCTGTTTTGGACCAGCAATTTGTTGATGAACTAAAAAGGCCTGTTTTCTGGCTTGACCACCATGAGCCGCAGCTGCTGCAGGGAGTCAATTATTTCAATCCGCGTATCGCTGATCCTGATGCGTATATACCTACTACCAGGATGGCTTATCAGGTCTCTCAGAATCCTGAAGATCTCTGGATCGCCGCTATCGGCTGCCTGGCTGACTGGCATATGCCTGATTTCATAGAAGAATTTATAGAAAAATATCCTGGATTCCTATCTAAAAAAACTGACTTGACTACTGCCTTATACAAAGAACCGGTAGGTAAATTAGTAAAATTGTTCTTTTTCCTGCAGAAAGGCCCCAGCAACGAGGTGCGTAAATCTATTTCCGTGCTTATGAAGATGCATTCTCCGCAGGAAATATTCAATCAAGAGACAGCAGCAGGAAAATTTCTATACAAAAGATTTGACAGTATCAATTCCAGATATGAAAGCATCCTTTCCCATGCCAAAGAAAAAGTGACTAAAAGCAAGATCCTGATATATACTTATTCTTCTGAACAGTGGTCTTTTACTACCAATCTTGCCAATGAGCTCAGCGCTCTTTATCCTAAGAAAGTTATCATCATCGCCAGAAAAAAATCCGGAGAGATGAAATGCAGCATAAGAGCTCAGTTCCGTATAGTCACCGCTCTTGAACATGCTTTAGTTGGCATCAAAGGTTATGGCGGCGGCCATCCAAATGCCTGCGGCGCGGTGATAAAAGAAGAAGACTGGGATTTATTCATTAATCGTTTTAAGGAGGAATTGAAACATGGAATTGATGCTTAAATTATTGATAGCGATAATATCTCTTTCAGGGATTGCTGCAGGAATAGCTTTAGCGTATATCGCGAAAGAAGAGTTGAAATCCGGTAAAAAATATTTTATTTTTCTCAGGAAGGGGTTGTATGTTCTGCTTTCAGTAGCGATCCTTTATCTTTTCTATCAAAGCGGAAAAGCATATCTTGTGCCGGTGTATGCGCTATTTGCTGTGGTTTTGTATCTTATCGATATGAGGAACCCCACTAAATTAGGGTATTTCTTCCATTACCTGCTTTTCATAAGCAGTTTTTTTTTATTGCAGGAAGAATTATTGCTGTCTTCATTGATATTTTTATACGGATTTCCGGTAGGCACTTTTTTACGCAACTAGAAATAAATGACCAAATGGAGACGAAACCCTTTTAAAACCGGTAAAAATCTAAAGCAGGCATGCAAAAAAGGATACTTTTTGTGGACGATGAACCTTTTTTAAGAGATGGTTATAAGAGAGAGATGGGTCCTTTTCTTTCCGCTTCCGGAATAGATGCGGTAATCGATTGCGCTTCAAGTGCCGAAGAGGCCTTATACAGGTCCAATGATGCAGATTACGCTTTGGTCTTGATGGATACCGAGATGCAAACGGAAGGAATGTTTGGATACGAAGCTTGTTCGATACTTAAAAAAAGAGCTAGGCCTCTTGTAGTTATCGGTACTTCAGGAAGCGGCAGTTATAGGGAAGATTGGATAAGGGCGGGAGCAGATGTGTTTATCACTAAAAGAGATCTGGCGATGCAGTTGAAATCATTATTGATAAGATATCTACAATAGATCATCTAAAATAAAATTATAGGAAATAACTTTAATTTTCGTAGTTCACGAAAATCTTTACTAAAGTTATTT
>CAYHKV010000153.1:0-2460 GCA_964357125.1 uncultured Methanosarcinales archaeon
TATGATTTTGAGTTCGGGGACCAAGTTATCCAAACCATGAAAGCAAGGATTATCACCATAAATATTATGGAAGCAGCCCAGTCTGCATTAAAATTTTTGAATAAAAGGAAAATATAATCAAGCCATCCCAATGCATTCAAGAAAATTGCGACTATGCCTATGAACATCAGGACCATGAATAATTGGGTCCAAACCGGAAAATCCTTCAAAGAGAATTCCTTATCGCTGGTAAAGAATGTTCCGATCAGCAGCAGAAAGCAAACTCCAAGCAGGACCAACAATACTACATTGGCCATGACTTCATTTATTATACCAACTAATTTAGTTGAAGCGATGACCAAAAAAGCGATGACAAATGCGACCATGGCATCGATATTTTTCTTAGAAAATTCCTTGCCGTCTATCTTATCTACTCCAAAAATCTTTGTCTTTTCCAGAACTGCGAAGATGATAGTGAAGACCAACAGGAAAGGGAGGATGACATCATACACCCCTATCTTGTCCATAAATCCGATAATGCCCCTAAAGGCGCTTTCTTCAACCATCCAGACGTTCCTCTTTTTTAAACTAAATTAAAAGAAGATAGTATATAAATTTTGCGGAAGGGCTGGGAGGAATTATTTGATTTTAAAAAACGAATTGTTTAAATACTAGTTTGATTTTAAAGACGCAGAATAAAGAGGTGGATAAAGTGAGGTGGATGAAAGGGTTATTTTTATTTCTGTCGATGCTGATCATCGTCTCTGCCGCAGCAGCTGCACAATCCACAGTCACTTCTGAACCCATCAAGAATGAGATCAGCATGTTGGAAGAAGCGACATTCAAACTTACGATAACCAACAATGCGGATAAAGTACAAAGATATACTATCTACGCCCTGCAATCTGGCCAATCGTGGAATGTAGACCCTTATCCGCTTAAAGACAAGATAATAGAACTTGCCCCGGGAGCATCACAAACAACCACCATAATCGCTGATGTCTTACAGGAACTTCCGCCAGGAATATATTTTATCCATGTGACCATACAGAGCGATCTAGGAGAAAGTTATTCTGAATCATTGAAAGTGTACTTAAAGCCTAAACAACCTATCGATTATCTTGCGGCTATAAAAGCCACGATCGATATGGATGATAAGATCGATCCGCGGAATCCGGTCTCAGTAAAATTATTTTTAGAAAATAGAAACCAGCTTAATATTAGTGGATTGAAGATCATGCTTCAAAGTGAGATCCCTGAATTTGAGCAGGAATTGACCGTCGACATACCCCCCATGCAAAAAAAGACGGTTGAATTGAGCATAATGCCAAATCCTTATCAGCAGCCAAAAGATTATGTGCTGTTCTTTGTATTTGAAAGAAATGGAGAGACCATAAAGATCGTCCAGCAGAAGATGGAGATCATTTCGATCATGCCGCCATTTGAGGTTACCAGTTCAGAGGAAAAATTTTATTTCAAGAATTTTAAGACCTTATTTGTCAAGAACACCGGAAACGTAAGAAATACCCAGATAGTCAAGGAACCGGTTTCTGCATGGAAATATCTGTTCATCAAAAGCGAAGGGAAAATGCTTATCGAAGATGGGCAAAGATCATTATCTTGGGAAGTAGCCTTAAGCCCTGGAGAAGAGATTGCGATCCCAGTAATAATCAATTACAGGGTTCCATTGTATTTGTTGTTGGCTGCATTGATATTCGCTATATTTTATTGGTATGTACAATCGCCAGTCAGCGTCCATAAAACAGCTCTGACAACCAAAGGCAACGAAGACGGGTCATTATCTGAAATAAAGATAACCATAGAATTACGCAACCATTCCAAAAAGCCGATCAAAGAGGTTTTAGTTACCGATCTAGTCCCGGGCATCGCTAATGTCGACCGCAGTTTAGAGTTAGGAACTTTAAAGCCGCAGGAGATCAAACAGACAAAAGCAGGGACTAAAGTCATATGGTCTATCGCAGAACTTGATTCACATGAACACCGCCTCATCACATACAAGATAAAAGCTAAATTGAATATTTTAGGCACATTCAGCCTGCCAAGAGCAGAAGCGGAATTCAAACGCAAGAAAGGAAGCAGGCAGAACAAAGCTTATTCTAACATCTTCCGCATAGGGATTTAAGGAGTATAAAACTCCCTATGGGTTGCTTATATCCGAAGATAAAAACATTTATATACTAGTCTTGATGTATAGAGGACAGATCATATTCAGAGGTAGTAGAACAAAAAAGCGAGGGTGTGAACATGAAAGATTTTTTATTACAATTAAGGGAAAGATTTACCCGCCCGTCTCAACCTGAGGAAGAGGCACCGCAAGGCGAGAATTATGTTGAAGTAGAAACTGGCGCTCCAAAAGAAGACCGGGCAAAAGTTACGGTCCGCCCATTTGTCATGGAAGAATTTGAAGATATCAAAGTAGTTCTTGATGTATTGAGGGAAGGATCACCTATCGCGCTCATA
>CAYHKV010000154.1:0-2429 GCA_964357125.1 uncultured Methanosarcinales archaeon
GAAGAATTTTCATCCGAAATCTGGCTTCCTTAGCAGTTGATATCTTCTCGCCCGCAGATTATGCTTCCTTATTTAAGCAGGATGCAGAATATCACTTATGGCAGGCTTTGCAGATGCTGAAAAAAAACAGCCCGGCACCCATGCAAAGAAAGACAGCCGACCTCTCCGGATTTTTTTTTAAAGGAGAGCTAAATGATTTTAGGGATCTGCTAAAAAAGCAGTGGGACGAAGGATATAGCGATATCCGTCTCAAGACCGATCCGCAGGGGATGCGGCAGATAAAGGATGCTGGTTTGGAGATAAAAGAAGTAAATACCGGATATTTCATATTAGAAGGTGGCAGAAGGGATCCTTTTGTATATATGTCGGTCCTCTTTCCGGCTCCTACAGTAGATGATTTTTTACAGATCGCTTTTGGAAGTATAGAAAAAGGCAGCAAAGGCGACGATTTTTGCAAAGAGAAAAATAAAGAGATGGCGGAGAAAGTAACGTCTGAAAGGAGAAGAACTGGATGTTACCTAGAAGTTCCAAAAGATGAAAGGTTCGATATAGGCCATATTAAGAAACATGGATACCAAATGCAAGGGAATAATGGAAAGATGATCGCTTTTCGTTTTCATGGCGATGAAAATGATTACCGTATCGTATTAGAGCCTGTTTAAGGGCTGAGCTTAGGGATCAAAATCAAAGAGTAGAAATATCAATCTGTGAGGGGAAAAAATGAACACTAAAATCAAAGTTGAACTTAAGGATACAGACTTGCGCAAGGATCTATATTCTTTGCTGAAAGACATGGATGCTATCAGGGCTGAAAGCATCGCTAAAGGTACGCCTCAGCAGCCGAAAGAATATCAAAAATTGGCTTATAGGATGTCCACTAACTTTAAAGGGCTTTACTCTGAGAGATGGGACCGATCTATCAATCCTATAGAACTGGCGACCAATGAAGATCCACGGCTGCAGAATTATGACCGCCTACAGATACATTATTGGGGCGGCCATGATAAAGGAAAAGAATTTCTGGGAAATCTTGCGCAGTTATCCATGGATTTTTTCTCCCCGGCTGATTTTGTCGCTCTCTTCGCCCAAAACGGGGAATATCACTTGTTACAGGCGCTGAATCTGCTTTCGGGAAATCGCGCTACTTCGCTGCAGGAAGGCATCTCCTTGGGCGAATTAGTGACGTTAGAAGAGATGCATGATCCGATGAAAGTGGTGCAGGCGTATCAACGGCTGGGGCATGCCCAGGCAGTGTTCAGAATAAGCAACACCGACAAGGTTGCGGGAAACATTATAAAGCAAGGCTATGATGCGCGTATTGAAGCTGATAAAATAGTAGTCCATTATCCGCAGCCGAAAATTGATGCTTTCCTTAATGCGGCATTCGGCTATTCTAAGGTAGAACTGCAAGGAGAATTATACCTGGTTTCAGCGCAGCAGAAAAAACTAGTCCTGCTTAAGAACGGACAGAAATGCTCCGTAAATGGGATCAGCGATTTTGCTAGAGCTGAGCTGACTAAAACCGGCGCTATAGAAGTAAAGCATGAAAAAAGATATGGCTATCTGGACAGCGCCGGCCAGCCTTTGTTTGAACGATTCTTTGAAGAGCGGCTTACCGAAGGATTGGCAGAGAATATAGCAGCATTGGAAAAGAAGATCGGCAGAGAGAGGTTAGAATGGCTTATGAGTTCAGAAGTGCCGTTGAAAAGCTTTTCTGACCTGCCTGACAAGGGAATAAAACTGGCTTATGACGCTAAAATAAAACCTAGTCTGGTGCTGCTGACCATGGCCGAAAATATAGCGGCAAAAGTAAAAGATTTTTCTTCCTTTGCCAGAGCTTATGATGCTGTCCAGACGGTAGAGCTTCCCAAGAAAGAGACCTTATGGGAAATTATGGATCCGCTTTCTAAAGAAACAGTTTCCCATCTTGTTGATAATATGGTCCAGGCGCATAAGACTCACGGAGATAGATTGCTGCCTTTGATGCAGGCGTTCCAGGACCGGAGGTCAGAACACGAATCTATAGAATCATTGTTGTTAAGTACGATGGATTACATTTCAGCGATCAAGGAGGCGGTGTAAGATGCCGGTAAAATTCAAGATAAAATACGATGAGGATTATAAGAAACTAAAAGAACGGAAAGCTGCGGATCCGAGAGTGTACTCTTTCGATAAAGAATTTTTGGCAGTTGAAGATATCGTCTGCGTAGACGCGGATAATAATATCATTGAACAATATGATCAACTTGCAGTTCGAAAAGATATTTTTCGCGACCAGAACGGCGGACAAGTAAATCACACCCCTTATGATTGGATAGTTGATTGCGAGAGAAATGGATTATTCTCGCCGAGTTTCGCGCTAACTTGCAATATCGTTGCAGCCGCATACAAAAATATGTATCTCAGGATCAAATGCGTCATTATTAAGG
>CAYHKV010000155.1:0-2426 GCA_964357125.1 uncultured Methanosarcinales archaeon
GCAATGCAACATACCATTCCAGCAGCAGCAGGCGATGGCAGAACAGGCCATAACAAACCAGTATGGAGCATTGGGATATAATGATGTGGAAGGAGCTTATTATAATTACCAGGACTTAGATCAAATATTAGGAGAGATCTCAGCAGTCAGCGGAGTTTATAGCACTTATTGGGTCCTTGACGGCGGAAAAGCAGACGGATTCGGCGCTTTTACTTTCCCTGCAAGCACTCTTGTGTTCCACGTCGATACTTCCAGGATGGCTTATGCCGTAGGCGATGATTATTTCATGGGTATCTCTAATGGATGGTCAGCACAAGATTTTAGGTGGAAGCTGCAGCAAGATGTATCAAACATCCAGTTTACTCCATTAGGCCCTGACGGATACGATCCTGCTTACATAGGTAATGATGAAGCAGTAAGATTTTTTTCTTTGTCAGCGCTTGCAGGCGTAGCTGCCCATGAAGCGAGCCATATCTATAACAATGATGTTGTAGAACGGATGTGTCTAACATACCAGAACGGAAACCCTTACTTAGTAGCTGCATTCGGTAAAGAACAAGAAAGACAGGCAGATATTACCGCTGCCAATTTTATCGCTGATGCTTACCTTCAAAATCCTGAAGGATTACTACAACCATATGGTATGATATTGACCATGGAGATCATCCGATCATTTGAGAACATCACCGGGCCTTCATCCGGATACCCATCTGCTGCAGAAAGGATGGCTAATGTCATGCAAGTTTTTGCAGAAAGGAGTATTGAAGTAAAGTCAATAGATGATCAATTTAACTATTAGAACCATTTACAATAGGCAGATTATAGTTAAAACATAACTTAATTTTTTTTATTTATTAAATTTTATTTCTTTTCGCCCTGAATGCGCCTTTTATCAATTCCGGACTGTAGGCAGAAGGGACTTTTCCGGCCTTGGCATAATTGTACAAAGCAGCTATAAATATACCGTTCAGGCTGGCGCTCAATACGCCTAACAAAGTCCAATATAGCAAAACCAGACCTGCCATTATCACTATCAGAGTTAACGAGCCGGTCAGGAATGACAATAAAAGAACAGCTACCCCGACCAGAGCCAGCAAACCAAACACAAATCCCAAAGAAAACTGGCCGATGACATTCTCTCCCCAGGTTTTTTTGAACAATGAACCGGATTCTTTAATTGAAGCGAATACACCTTTCTTTTCTATTACCATAACTGGAATGACAAAGAAAGTCAAAAATCCCCAGGCCATGCCCAGAAGACCTATGATTATAGAACCGATGATCTTTCCTGCCGGCCCTATGTTTTCATTTTCCTGGATCTTATGGGAAATGATACGCAAAATCAATCCTACTGTAGCTGATATCAAAGACCACCAGAGAATATTTACGATATGTTTTGCTGCAGAACTTAGACCGCCTTTTATTGTTGGATCCTTTCCCTGCAATCTCAGATGCGCGCAGGATATTAACGCAACGTTAAAGAAAATCACTATGAAAGACACTAAGAAATAATAGATGAAAAATAACGGATAGATGACTGTTGCTGATTGGCTTTTTATCAAGGTCAGAAACGCAAAGGGAATGAATAATGAGATAAATGCAAATATAACCAATACTGAAGAGATTATAGGAAAGAACATAATCTCTTTGTCTTTCTTCAAGACCGCGAAGCTTTCTTTCACTAATTTAAGGCTGGTGGAAAATCGTTGAAACATGCGGGATCTTGATCTGGTTTTCTATATAAATATTTCCTGAAGAATCGTATAAACGATAGTTAATTATATAAATAATAATTATTTATTAAGGTTAAAAGAGGTGTTATTTATGAGAAAAGATATAATGGGTATTATATTGTTGTTTGTTTTCATCCTGTTGGTGGGTTGTACCGCTCCGCAGCAAGCTGGAGAACAGCAGGGAAGAGTGGTATTTACCGTAACCGATGCTGCCGCGGATATGGGTTTAGTTACGAGCGTAATGGTAACAATAGATTCAGTAAGCGTGCATAGCGCTGAAGAAGGATGGGTAACCTTCTCTTCAGAACCAAAAACATTTGATCTACTTAAGCTTAAAGCTGAAGGAAGCCAGGAATTATTAGCTGATGTTATGCTAAAAGAAGGAACTTACCAACAGTTAAGGCTGGAGATCTCAAAAGTCTTAGTGACTGATGACAAAGGAGAACATGAAGCAAAACTGCCTTCTGGAGAATTAAAGATAGTCGGAGAGTTAGTTGTAAGCGCCAATTCTACTTCAACGGCAACATTTGATTTCATAGCCGATGAATCTCTGCATGTAACCGGAAACGGAGAATATATCCTTGCTCCGGTAGTGCAGCTTGAAACTAAAGAAAAAGCTGAAGTGGAACTAAAAGGAAGCAAAGTCGAGATTAAAAGCGGAAATGTAAATACTAACGTCAAGGTAGGCATGGA
>CAYHKV010000156.1:0-2265 GCA_964357125.1 uncultured Methanosarcinales archaeon
CGATCTCAGCATTTTTTTCTGAGAACCTCTGTTCATCAAAATAATTTTCAAACCTATCGGTTGCTTCAATCATTTCCTTATCAAGATTACGGACGACTATCTCAAAAGCGTTTCCTGTAAGGTCTCCCAAAGAGATAGGCTTATCCCCATATCCGTAAAACGAAAGAGAAGCATTGCTCAATTCTGCCGAAAGTATCTTTTCTTTAGGAATTCCGGAGAGTGATATCAATTGTTTGGTAACCGCATGCTTATCCTTGCTTCCAGCAAAGCCGATGTCTTTTTCTCTTACGCCTAGCTTTCTTGCTAATTCCTGAACTGCATCTATGGTATTCTTTTCCTTCTTTTCCAGCCAGAAATAAAGAAATTTACCTATTTGTTCCGGCTTTAAGTTAGGGATTTCAGCTACTATGAAATCCTCTGGAAGCTGTTTTAGTCTGTACATTAATATCAGATAAGTGGTGGTCTTTTAAAATATTAACTCAAAATATACTATCCTGGCATTTTCCGGATCGTCAAAGAACACATTATTTTTACACTCCCGGTAAAAACTAAAAGCACCGCCCAGATTCTCTTTTATCTTCATCTCGTTTATCTGTCCGGCGTTAAATCCTTTCCCTTTCTGTTCTATGCCGATGACAAATCCTTTCTTTCCCAGCCACAGATGGAATTTAGCCGGAGCTTTAAATTGAGAGTAATTGAGAGAATTAGAACCGGCTTCGTTAAGGAAATAAGCCACTTCATCATCAGTATTTTTATCTATCCAGTTATGCAGATCAAACTTATTGAACAATATAATGCCGTATCTTTCGTTCAACATATCGATTATCGCCCATTTAGCTGAACCATATCTCTCCAATATCTCGTCTGAAACCATGATAGTTCTGATTTGCTCCATCTCATGCACCGGAAAAGTATGGCCTTCTAAAAATTGTATACTACCTAAAGCATCCTGCAGGGTTTTGTTTAAATGGATAACCATGGGCATTTACATCTTCCTGATTTTAAAAATGTTGACCAAAGAAAACATTATTAAACTGCAAAAATTTGCTTCTATCTGTGAAAAAAAAGACATATTTCTTATTGCTTATAGGCTTATTTTTAGTCAGTTGCGCTTCAGAGACGCCAGACGTTGAAGATATTTCAGTAACCATCGGCTATATAGGCTGTTCCAACACCAGGGAGACGGTAGAAGGATACCATTATCTAGGCGGCAAAAAGATGTGGGATTATGAAAGGAGATATGGTTCGGGCACGGTCTTAGATTGGTCAAAAGACTTAGATGAAGAAAGCAGATATTGGGAAGTCTTTGACCAGCTTCTTAAGAAACACCCCCAGACCAAGAATATATGGTGGCAGTTCTGCATCATGGATGAAGATAAAACTACAAGTTATGAACACGCCAGCGCCATACTAAACCAAGTCAGGCAGCGTATTCCCGGCGCAGTGATATATGTTTCTTCACTGCCGCCTTACACTGAAGGAGTATGCTCCATAACCGGCACTTTTGGTATAGAAAAAGCAAAAGAATTAGCTCAAGAGCTTGATGAAAATAATGAAGATGTATTTGCCGGTCCGGTTTTGGGCCCTATGGCTCCTATAGACACCAGAGAAGACGGCTGCCATCTAACCCCTGATGGAAAGAGAAAACTAGGAAACCAGATGCGGTTATTCTTTGATTCTGAGATCTATTCCGCTGAGAAAGGATCCATAGGATACCTCGGTTGTTCAAATACCATGCAGACTGTAGCTGCCTACTGGTCTGATGAAGATGCAGAAGATAAACCTCTTTGGAGATTTGACCAACAAGAATTACATGAATACGACAGCGGAGCAGTAATCGACTGGTCAAAAGGAGCAAAGAAAGGAAATATTTTTTGGAAGACTTTTGACCGCTACCTGGAAAATAACCCTAATACTAAAGCAATATTCTGGCAGTTGTGCATACGCAAAGAAGAACCGACCACTTACCAAGAAGCCCTTCCCGTATTGGAAGCGATCCGTGAAAGGATCCCTGGCGCGCTCATCTATGTTTCTCCGCTGCCGCCTTACACAGAAGGAGTATGCGAGATAACCGGTACTAACGGTATTGAAAGAGCAAAAGCGCTGGCGGAAGAGCTAGATGCCATGAATGAAGATGTTTTACCAGGGCCGGTTTTAGGTCCGATGAAGCCTGAAGATACTGATGAAGACGGTTGCCATTTAAGTGAAGAGGGGACGCGAACCATCGGAAAGCAGATGCGGGATTTTTTTGACGAAAAATTAAAA
>CAYHKV010000157.1:0-2253 GCA_964357125.1 uncultured Methanosarcinales archaeon
ATCATGCCAATACCCAATACTTCTCTAATATTTTAACATATCAGGTCTTTTTTTTATAAATATCATATGAACTGTGGAGTGATTCTCTTTTTTCGGCTGATAATCATAATGTTTTGTCTCAATTCCTAAATTATTAAGCATTTTGACTATTTGAAGCATTCCTTTTTCATTAATTGTTTGTATCTTTATTGATCTTTTGTTAACATATGCTTCTGCAGAAAAAAAACCTCTAAGCCAAGCCTCTTTTCCTCCTTTCAGAGAGATTAGATTTTCAGGTAAAGTCCAATTTTTTATTCCAAATTTAGCTTCTTTTAAGAGATCTTCAACAATGACTTTTGATGTTATTCTGACCGAATAAAAGTTATTGTTTTTCTTTATTTTGGGAGTCTTAGCATACACGGTTTTCATCTGATCAATGTACGTGTTCATCATCAATTCATCGTCGGGGAAAAAATCCAATTGGTAATGATAAAATTGTTTTTCTTTTCTCTTTTGAACACTTCCATCACCTGCTAGAAATCCACAGATGGATGCTTTTAAAATGAGTGCTTCAGTATTTGTATTAATTTTCTTTAAATCTTCTGAATGTTTTTTACTCCATCTTGCCAAGGCAATTTTTTTATTTCTTTCTGAAACATTCATAAATGCTATTGCCTGAAGCCTTTTTTTAAAAGTTTCTATCTTTGCGCAGTACCGGGTTGTGCCACGCTGGCATTCTTTTCTTTTAGCTATAAGTCGTTATTTAAATATTTCTATTGAAATGAGGTGTTTGAGTGTGTTTCAGATTAACAATCTTTTTAAGCAAGCCCTTTCACGCCTTATTAACAAAATGTAGGAGGCAGTTAAAATGGAAGATGATGACCGTGGCATAATAGCAGGAATGATATTTGGGGCAGTACTAGGGGGAAGCATGGTGGGTACTATAGTTGCAGCAAATGGATGTAATAAACGTTCTTACGATAGCACAAATGACGTCCAGTCAGGTTACGTCGTTCCCAGCAACCTAGAAGTAGAATTGATCGATCTAGACGGCGATGGCAAGAGGGAAACCACTTTAAAATACGAAGGAAGAAGATATCTCTTGCTTCAGAATGAAGGCCAAGTTACCCTTGAGGAATATCAACCAAGGCCATTGACTGCTGAAAAATACCAGCCAAAATAATTTTTTATCTTTCTTATTCCTTTTCTCTACTCTTTCCCCATAAATCTTAAATACTCCTTTCTCTTGAACATTAGCATGATAACTCAAACCTTCATAAAAGAGCTGGAGATGGCCTTATATCGCTCTTACGGGAGAGCTTCTACCAAAGTTAAGGCCAGGAATGAGCGCGACCCTAACTTTCTAGGGGCAGCTACTTATAAGGAAGACATGGTTAAGATATTCATCGATGTCCTTCACGAACGAAGGTCAGTTCTTGAGAGCGAAATAGTTAAAGGCGGTCATCAGAACAGCGCTGAGATGTTCCATAAGGTATCAAAGATGGTTGAGGATAAAGTTCGGTCTAATCTTACTCAGGGGATGCTGAACAATAAGGATTTTAACAGTTCTTCTTTTGAAAAACTAGTGCGTGACCTAAAGGTAGATGTTCGCAATATCTTCTATAAAGGGTATTTGGGTAATTAACTTTTTAACTTCTCTTCATATCCGCAGTCCAGACAAGCTTGATACTTTTCAGAACCATCAGTATAGATGTCAACGTGCATCGACTTGCACTTCTTGCAGCAATATTTATCTTTTTCAGTAGCCAGATGGACCATGATAAAATGTGGCGGTGGGGAGACTTTCATGCCAGAGACTGGCTTTTGAACTCCCGACCCCAACGTTGCCCAGCGCTATTCATCGGCATGATGCCTCATCGCTCATATCATATGAGCGTTGTGCTATAACCAGGCTTAGCTACACCGCCAACAAGCCTAGAAGAACGATGTTTTTATATAAAGATTTCTACGCTTTTATCCTGCTTATATCTTCAACCGTTATCCAGGCCGCCATAAGGCCGTACCCTTTCTTATTGACTTGAAAAGGCTCGATAGACCGTACTTTATCTAAGAAGATAAGGGTGCAGAAATTTTTATCCTTTATTTTTCCTAAATAAGATTGAGAAACGCCTAGTTCAGCCCCATATTGTTGTAATAACGCCTTGATCTTATCCTCATCCAAACCATCATAGAACAACACTTTAGAAACTTGTGCTGCAGCAGTAACCGGTTCGCCGGATTCCTTGAAATAAATAGTATCGCCGATAGCGATAT
>CAYHKV010000158.1:0-2228 GCA_964357125.1 uncultured Methanosarcinales archaeon
GCTAACATGAGCGCAGTGACCAGTATCATGGTGACTATTGATTCAGTAAGCGTGCACAGCGCTGAAGAAGGATGGGTAACCGTCTCATCAGCACCAAAAACAGTTGATCTTCTTAAGCTTAAAGCTGAAGGGAGCAATGAATTGCTGGCCGATGTAAACCTTAAAGTAGGGACTTACCAGCAATTACGGCTGAACATTTCAAAAGTCTTAGTCACCGATGACAAAGGAGAGCATGAAGCAAAATTGCCTTCTGGTGAACTAAAGATAATAGGAGTGCTAAAAGTGACTGAAAATTCAACTTCTACCGCAAGTTTTGATTTCATCGCTGACGAATCACTGCATGTAACAGGAAACGGAGAATACATACTTGCTCCGGTAGTGCAGCTTGAGACTAAAGAAAAAGCGCAAGTTGAATTGAAAGAAGACAAAAAAGTTGAGATTAAAGGCGGAATCCTAAAGACAAAGACTAAAGTAGGCATGGATGCCAAAGGCAATGTCGGTGTAGGAAAATCAATCTCAGCCAAAGCGAAAGTTTCCATAAAAGATGATGAAGTAAAAGTTGAAGCTGTAGCGTCTTATTAATTATTTTTTTTCTTTTATTATTTTTAGAATACTTTTTAAAAGGATTATAGTTTTGCCTTTTTGCGACGGTGTTCTTACATGGCAAAACCCAGAATCATAACTATTCCTCAAAAATCTGAAAAACTAGCAGAATTAGTTAGAATCCTATTAGGCGATGGAAGTATCTGTAAAACAAATTATGAAATTCAAATCACTTCTCATAGCATCCATGAAAAGTTATATCAAGATTATATTGAAATCTTATTAAGCGATCTTTTTGGCGTAAAGGGAAGGAGGATTGTTTTTAAAAACGTTAATACGACCTACATACGGGTAAATTCCATAAGATTGCTTGAATTTCTTGAAAGCATTGAGATGCCCATTGGAACTAAGGAGAAAAAGATTCCTGCTTGGATTTTTGAAAATGAAGAATGGGTAAAAGCTTGTGTCAGAGGGCTTATTGACTCTGATGGATCCTTATTTTTATCTTCTAGACGCTGTATTTTGAATTTTACCAGTTATTACCCAAAATTACTTTCTGATTTTGTCAGATGTATGAATTTATTAGGAGTTAAATATTATATTTCTCCAAATAGAAAAGATCTAAATTTACTTCACTAAGAGATATAAAGAAGATTATGAAGACTTGTGGAAGCTCTAATCCAAAAAATATCATAAAATTTCAGCAATATATAAATAATAGGTTAACAATTCGCTCAAAAGATTTAGTTTACGAACTGGAAAATTATAAGAAGGGGCCGTGGTCCAGCTTGGTAAGACACACCCTTGGGGACAGGGATTAGTCAATATGGGTGTAACCGGGGTTCAAATCCTCGCGGCCCCATATTTTTCATTTAGAATTATTTTAAGTTCTTCTTCCATTCAATTATCTCTCCTGCTTTCCTTTCTATCGGATCTGCCTTGCGCAGCAGCGCTATCTGAGAACGAGACAATATCTGCCTATGCGGAACTGTAAACAGGTATTCAGGAACATACCATACGTTTTCCTTGGCAGTCATCCATCCTTTTTTATCAAAACGGGATAGGTCGATCGGCATAGAATAAGAGCGAAGGGTTTTCTTTCCGTCGTGATTGGTGAAGTATTCATGGAAATAAGACATGGCTAATTCACGGATGCTTCTGTAGACCGGCTCACGGTATCTCAGCACAGCGTGGTTGGTCTTAGAGATCGCGCCCCAATGATTGTTTTGCTTAAATACGGTTATGACATGGTCATCGTCATCTTTTACAGTCGCCAGATCAACAACCAATGGCCTATGCCCGTGAAATCTTAATGCGGTCGCAGCTAACATGGCACCTTCCATGCAGTGAGCACGATTTTCTTTCAGAACCATACGGGGAGAAAGGACAGTATCTCCATCGGGCTCATAATTCACAGGGATTTCATTGATGAAGTCTTGGATCTTTTTGGGCGTGTTCAACGCCTTGAATATCTCAATCTCTTTTTCGGTAAAGCCAAACATACAAGAAAGGAAAGAAAAATGGTATATAAATGTTGTTTATAATGTCCGAAAGATATAAATATAAAATTCTAAAAATGTAGATTGAGTGGGGCTGTATTCTAACCTGGTATGATTGGCGGTTCGGGGCCGCTAGGTCGGGGTTCAAATGCCAGTTACTAACGTACTGGATGAAATTCCCCGCAG
>CAYHKV010000159.1:0-2156 GCA_964357125.1 uncultured Methanosarcinales archaeon
ACAATAGAACTCCAAAAGTATATTCTTATGATGAAAATTATCTGGTGGCTGAAAATCTGCAAGGCGTTGATGCAGATGGCAATGTCTTTGAAAAGTATGATAGGATCTATGTGAAGAAAGATATTGAAAGAGATGAACGAGGCAATCGAAGGTATTTCACTCCTTATAAAGCAGTAGTCTTTCTGGAAAGCCAAGGAATGTCTTTGCTTAGTTATGCAGGAACTTGCGGTCTTGTTGCAGTATTGTTTCAGCATATGGATTATCCTGAAGTTAAGTCAGTTTTGATGAAATATAAATACCTTGACTCAGGTTATGTGTGGCATGTGCAAAACACACTTGTTGATTGGAAAGAACAGAAGGTTAATCATCAAACAAATAAAAATGATTTTACCGAATAACCCGGCAATACCAATATCAACCAAACGCCCCAAATGATAGCGCTTCCTTTTGCAAAGAAAGAGAAGAGAAGAATTTTCCGGGACAGGTATATTTCCGACACTACCTTAGAAAAAGGATTAAAAGATCCATTGATGTTCCGTTTTGTACGCCAATTAACAGGAATGGAAGACCCTTCTATCTTAGTTGAGTTAGGAAAATACTTTGATAACCCCGCTAGAGTTTATATTTTTTCAAGCAACGAAACGCGGTCGGCGTGGTTCGGTTGTATTAGTCTTAACTTCTTCCTTAATGGCAATTACAACCTTAGCAACAGCAGCGCCGCTCGTGGGGTAAGTTTTGAAGCGCCGTAGGCGGATGATGAGCACGGAGATGACAAAATAAAAAATGAAACTGAAACCTAAACGTGAAATAGAACCATCTGAACAAGAGCTGGAAGAACTGGTCCAATTAGATGATCTATCAAGGCAGGAAGAAAGAGCGATAGTCAAATCAGATTTTTCAAGAGATGCTTATCTTCTGAGAGACTTGAGAAGTTTAGCGGAATTAGTCAATGAAAAGCTGAAAAACGAACGATCGTTAAATGGGTATAAGAGTGACCAAACAATACCAAGTGATCCTGTAACTTACTTTTCAATGTTAGGAAGCCTATCTGGCGCATTTATAACTTCTATATTTAAAATGGTCACTGCTCCCACTAATACTGAGATGCTTCCCCTCTTAATCGGATTCTTATCCGGCGGTGCGATAGGCGCGGGGGCAGGCTATGCAGATAAGAGACGATCTAGGCTGAAACTGCAAAAAAAGATATTGATGTTAGAAGAGGCCAGAGAAGCAATAGATCAGGAGCTTTCACGGTATCAGGTTGATTATGGCCGTAATGATCTGGTGTGTGTGCGTGAAAATCTTCCTGGTGATTTCCATTTAATGCTCTTTTCCGGCTCTAATGTGCTTCCGTCTATGGAAGACATCTATGCGATCATGGAACCAGGAGATTACCTGACGGAAGAAAAAATAAGGTCTCTTGACAAACAAAGCCCCATCGCCTGCTATCAGAGAGATGCTCTGTTGAATTATGGTTTTCTGTCGAATGTTAGAGAAGAAGGATTCTCTTTGGCTTTTGATTATGGACTGAGCATGACTAACTTTAGTTATGATTTTAGGCAATTAAGGGAAGAAGAGATCGCTGCCAGACTGCTGGTCCCGATGCTAAAGCAAAGTGAGGTCACTAATTACCGCATTAACGCAAAATGACCCTAACCAAAAAAGTTGAAAATGCGTATGTGTCTTATGTAGGCAACAGAGTTACATTCGCAGGCAACTTGATGATGGGAGCTGGATTTTATAACTTATCTTTCTATTTTTATGACCGCGTCTTAAACCACGCGCCAGCTTCTGGATCAAGCGCCATGATGTTTATTTTGGGTCATGCCCTTTTTTTTACAGGGATTTCAGCCATGGGAAATACTCTATGCGGAGAAGGCACCTTGACCTATTACCAGCGGACAAAAGAGCACATCCAAAGAAAAGGCTCTTTAGACCAAAGGATGATAGAACTTTGGATAACCCAAACTACTGAAAATCAAAAATATTTAGGCTACTGCCAATTGCAGGGAATGTACCTTGCAGCCAAAAAGTACAAACAATTAGAACCTTTCTACAAAGCGAAAAGAAAAGTTTCCAGAAATAAGGTCCCTAATTTTTAAGGCCTTCTATTTGTTTTAAGAAGGTTGAATAGATCTTCTGAAGTAGCTGATTCT
>CAYHKV010000160.1:0-720 GCA_964357125.1 uncultured Methanosarcinales archaeon
ATCTGTGCCGAACAGTCCGGCGATCTCCTGGCTGCACATCCATCTCTTGCCTATGATATCGACACAGGAGACAGATATCCCTTTTTGGATTTTTATCTGTTTTAAGGTTTCTATCGCCAATTGATGCTGGGTATGCCTATTGGTCAGGAAGAAAACCCGTTTCTTTTTTTCCAATGCATGATGTATGGCTGCAGAAAGAGCAGTCGCGGTCTTGCCTAAACCGGTAGGGGCATTAGCCAGCAGGATTTTCTGTTCTGAAAGAGCTGTATCGATGTCCTGCAGCAATTTATCCTGGCCCGGCCGGATAGTTGAAAATGGAAAATAGTCTGCAGGAGAAGCCATGAGCAATGGCAAAAAGCGAAGGTATTAAAACTATTCTCTTGTCGAGAAGACATGATGAAAGAATTGCCATTATGAAAAGATTTATGTTTCTTATATTCACCACTTACGCGCATAACAAAAGATTTATATAAAAGGGTATGCTGTGAAATAGCTATTGAAATAGATAAATGTTTAAATATAAGATTGAAGCCCGATTTTTCAGAGGGCAGGTAGATAAGTTTAGGGGTGCGAAATTGAATAAAACAAAAAACAATAAACCTATCTTTGATGTCTTCTTCAGAGAGAAGCCAGCGATGATGTTAGTAGAGTTGAAAAACGCAAATGCTAACGTTTATGCGTCAGTGTTAGCAAAACAGATCGACTGCACGTATTCTCACG
>CAYHKV010000160.1:730-2131 GCA_964357125.1 uncultured Methanosarcinales archaeon
AAATACTGCAGGAGATGCAAAAATCTGATCTGATTAAGTTTAAGAAAGAAGGCCGCCTGAAATTATTGGAACTGACCAAACGCGGACATGAGATCGCTTCCAATATCGAAAGCATAAGGACGATGTTATAGGCGCTTTTTGCGTCTTTTTATTTTTATTGATTCTAGAAAAAATTAACTTGCCCTTTAAAAAATAAGTTGATTTAAAAAATTATAAGATTAAAAAAAGATAAAAGTTAAAATAAAATAAAAAGATTTATTCTAAGTAGATCTTCAATCTATCCATGTTCAGCTTCCATCCTTCTGGCAGCCTTTCAGTACGCTGGTAGTATTTTACCAATCTCCTGATCTTTGAATTAGTAAGGAGAAGGCCTCGCTTGGCGAATTGGTCGTGCTTGTTTTTTTCAAGATGGCGCTGGATGAGGACCATCTTCTTTATCAGGTTTAGCAGATCTTCAGGAAGTTCTTTGGTCAATCCTTTTTCATCAAGGATCTGTGATACGGTTTTTCCGGCTAAAGCTTTGACGCTGCCAACACCATAGGCATCTCGCAATACCAAACCGATTTCAGAAGTGCTTTTTCCTGCTTTTGCGTACTTGACAACTAACTTTTCTACATCTGCTCCTTTGTAAGGCGCCCAGGACTGCACTTTTTTTACTGGTTTTGTGCTTCCGCTTTTTCCTCTTGCTCGTGAGTGCATTTTTGCCATTTTTTATTACCTCGGATATTTTATTTACGGAGAATGAGTAGTATACTTCATCTCCAGTATAGGTAAGCATTATACCGACCTATCTCTCGAATGTGTTTTAATTCGCCGATTTCTTTATAAAGATTTTGTAGAAATACTTAAATCAGTAAAATGTATGACCTAAAAGAAGCTAAAGGAACTTTCAAAGGAACTATTGGAGAATGTATGTTTAAGTTAACTAATGAAAGAGTAGTAATAACTAAATTTTTTAACCAAAACAAGTATTTCTTTGTTTTTGGGAAATATTTCAATGAAAAACAACTAAAATTCCTTCAAGAAAATTGGTATTCTTTGGATGCTATTGAAATAAACTTTGCTCAGGGAAAGCAACAAATCTTTCTTTACGAGATAAAAACACGAAACAAGTATAGAAGAGAATTAGGTTATAAGCCAAAAATGACCGAAGCGAGCCACATTTTGTACAATCAATCAAGAGATTACGGATTTATTCCAAAATTAGTTACGGTATGGCTCTATGATAATTGGAATTATGACCTCAACATAGAAGATTTCCATGAAGAACTGTACTGCATTGATAAACCAAAAAAGTATGATCGGGTGGCTAATTTTTAAAAATAAAAATCCCAACCGCCCCAAGGGGCGGGGTACAAGAAATACAACAAAGATTGTATTTCTGTACAGAAGGATTAGTCC
>CAYHKV010000161.1:0-2104 GCA_964357125.1 uncultured Methanosarcinales archaeon
ATATGACCTCACCAAAGTGAGGTAGTATATGCGAACTAAAAACGGGATAGCACACGCCATAACCTAAACAGAAATCTTTATAAACAGACCCCTGTTTTAAGAAGCATACCAATGAGTTGACCATCAACGAGGTAAGATTCTTTGGTGATTATAATATAAAATATTAATAAAACTAGTCGAGGTCGAATGAACATGGCTGATGAAGCAAAAATATTGGAAATTGTGGAGATCGCAAGAACAAGCGGAAAGATAAGAAAAGGAGCTAACGAAGCTACCAAAGCATTAGAAAAAGGAAACGCTAAATTAGTAGTATACGCTCAGGATGTAACTCCTAAAGAAATAGTGATGCACCTGCCTTTATTGTGTAAGGAAAAGAATGTGCCTTGTTTTGCTGTTTCTAAGAAAGATGATCTTGGCGCAGCTGCAGGCCTGGCAGTATCTACGGCAGCCGTTGCAGTAGTAAAAGAAGGAGAAGCAAAGGCAGCCCTTGAAGCTCTGGCTAGATCCCAATAAGGTGATTGACTATGGGTAAAAAACTGTCAGAAAGAAAGGACCAGCCGGAAGAGATCCGTACTGAAGGTGAAATAAGATTCCCTGAAGGTTATGCTGCGGAAGTCAAAGAATTAGTGACTCGCGGAGGAACCAGAGGAGAATTGACTCAAGTCATGTGCCAGATATTAGAAGGGCCTGACAAGAATAAAGCTATCAGAAGAAACGTCAAAGGACCGGTAAGGCCAGGCGACATTTTGGTGCTATTAGAGACTGAAATAGAAGCGCAGCGCATAGGCGGACCTCGCAGAAGCGGCGGAAGCAGCAGCGGAAGCGGACGGAAATAGGTGAACCATCATGGCAAAATGTTCATTTTGTGGCGTACAGATCGATAAGGGAACCGGAAAGATGTATGTCTATGTAAACGGCAAGATAGATCATTTCTGTTCTAACAAATGCGAAAAAAACCAGTTCAAGCTGGGACGAAAACCAGTTGACATGCGCTGGACTGAAGCGTCCAAACTGGCGCGCAAATCTGAAAAGAAACAAGGAGCGTAGATATGACTGAGTCCTTGGAATCCAGCCTTGCCGAAGGGAATGCGCAGGAAAATCTAGCTTTTGCGAGGGAGATAAAGCCGGTGACTAAGAGTTTAGCCAGCCATATGATCTATGGTTTTATTTACGGAGCTATCCTATCAGCTGGTTTTTTTCTGGCGGAATATACTGTTTTAAATAATGTTACAAATAAAAAATTAACTTCTGACGAGATGATGATGTCATTAATTGTTGTGCCTTTGTGCGGATTGGCAGGTGCTTGGGCACAACACGCAAAATACAAAGGAAGAGAAAAAACCAATTTAGGTGATTATTTCTCATGATAGAAAGAACTTTAGTCTTATTGAAACCTGATGCAGTCAAACGAGGGATCATGGGAAGGATAATCTCCCGTTTTGAAGATGCTGGCATGAAAGTTGTCGGCGCCAAGATGGTATGGATCGATAAAGATTTCGGCAAGAAACATTACGCTGATATAGCTCAAAGAAGAGGAGAAAAAGTTCTTGAGGTCCTTCTTCATTTCATGACTACCGGTCCGGTTATGGCTTTATGCCTGGAAGGCATCAATGCGGTAGAAAATGTCCGTAAATTAGTAGGGGGCACAGAACCTAGAAGCGCGCTGCCGGGAACTATCCGCGGCGATTTTGCGCATGTTAGTTTCGCTCACGCAGACAAGGAAGGAAAAGCTATCGAAAATCTCATTCACGCTTCAGGAAATGTTGAAGAAGCAAAGCAGGAAGTGGCTCTTTGGTTTACGCCGAAAGAACTTCACGATTACAAGACTGCACATGAAGTGCATGTGTTTTAGGAGGAATTCATTATGGCAGGAGAAAAAATGATCGAACGGGTTGCAAGGATCACCCAAAACCCAAAATATATCAGAAATATCTGTACCAGCGCGCACATTCACCACGGTAAAACCGCATTTACAGATAACCTATTAGCAGCAGCTGGTATGATGTCGGCTAAGGCAGCAGGAGATCTTGAAGAAGGTATGGCTACCTGGCAGCATGCAGCCGAGCAGGAACGATTGATGCCTGTTGATGCGGCGAACGTATCG
>CAYHKV010000162.1:0-2093 GCA_964357125.1 uncultured Methanosarcinales archaeon
CAGAAACAGCTACCAGACTTGGGCTATCAATCAATTAGTCAGGCAGAAAAGGGGCAGCGAAACGCCGGAATGGAATGAACAAGAACTGGAGCGTCTGGGTGTTAAAGATTCGTATATTGACACCAGGCTGAAAGGAATAGCTGCCGCCATGCTGGGAAAAAATGCTGCGCAGCTTAAATCTGCGGGATTGGAAGAGATATTAGACCATAAAACTCTAGTAGTGAGAGATGAATACGAAGACGTTACTAAAGTAGTAAGAGATGAATATGAGACTAAAACCAAAGTTGTAAATAGGCAGGGGTGGGCAAGGATGTCGGACCAGGAATTTGCGGAGATCGCCTGCTGGGATGGAAGCCATTACATCTTAAAAAAAGAGTTTTGCCATGATTCTGCCAAAAGCAGTTATGTCCATGGTTCTGGAGCATGGAACAGATTTTCCAATGGGCCTGATCATCGGATAGTCAGCACTGGAAATCATGGGCACAAAGAAGGATACAAATTAGTAAACCAACCAGAAATTACTACTGAGACCGTGCATCATTACGAGACCGCTACAGAACGATTGCATCATTATGAAGCCGTGAATAGTACAACTTTACCTAAGATAGAAAAGATGGAAAAGGAAATCGAAGGGCATCGCCGGAAGAAAGGCAACGAGATTACCAGGCATGATACTGCTTTGCTTAGAACGTATCTGAATCTAAAATATATCGCTAAAGAAGATCCGACTAAACAGCTTGATGTTGTATCGAAGATAGAAGGAGGAAAATAATATGCCGGTGCCTAGGATCATTGAATTTAAAAAAGAAAAGAAAGAAAGAGCCGCTTTAGATTCTTCAGAAAAAGAATATTGTTTAATAGGGCGAAAACAAAAATACAACCCATTGCTTAAGTTTAAAACTTATTTCTTAAGTCATGATTTTTTAAAAAATAACGACTGGACAAAGAATGATTTTAATGAAATACCCGACTTCGATAATTCTGATTTAAATCTAAACGAAACAGTTCTTAAAGTCATTAAAGCGTATGAGACCATTCTCTCTGAAAAAGAAAAATATCCTAGTTTATATAAAAACATTAACACACAAAAAGTCAAAGATATAATTAAGGATTATAAGGAAATTATGTTCCCCTTTAAGAGTCCTGGTCCCTTAACTAAGGAACTACAGATTGCCTGCGCAAAAGATTCTTCCACTTTACAGCCATCATACACGCGCGCAGATGGAGATAAAATTTTCAGGATGCTGACAGTTAAAGAAATACTACTTGCCAGAGTTGATGATTTCAACAGGGAATACAATGCCTCTGACGTAAAACGCTCTCTTGACGAGAGAATCACACTTTTTGAACATCATTTAGCAACCTGCACCGGTATTGCATATAAAGCCGGAACTGGAAAGATAAAGATCATCCCCCAGTGCAGCCAGCTTATAGAGATCCATCCGAAACACGAAAAAGACCATATCCAGGTTGATTATAATCTCGTCGATGGTGAAGAATTAGACTGGTTTGCTGATGATTACAATGTTAAGGACCTGTTAAGCACAGTAGTAGAGGGAGATGCTTCATTATTGAAAGAATACCAGAAAATTGTCGAGCCGCTGCTGGTGATGAAAGGGAAAAATCGGGACGCCTGGAAAAAATACGATGGTTTGTTTGTGAGTAATGAAGACCGGATTTATCCAATATCGGCTCTTTCTTTAGGTTGTTCTGCAGGAGTAGGCACTAATTGCTCAAAAGAAGAACAATTTACAATCCAAGTAACTTCAAGAAATCAAAAATAATATGGCTCAGACTATTTATGTGCGATTGACCGAACAGGATGTCCGTAATGACAGCTGCAGCATTCTACAGAGCATGCAGGCTATACGCCTGGAAAATCTTGCTGAAAGGGAAATACGCAATCAAGAAGAGTATTCCTCCCTGGCCTATCGCCTAGCTTCCTGTTTCAAAGGATTATATCAGCCAGGATATGTTCCTGCTGTCACTGCTATCGATCAGGCTGTGAGCCGCGAATCATCGCTCAATAAGTATGATCGGCTTCAACTGCACCAATGGGAAAACAATCCTGCAGGAAGAATTTTCATCCGAAA
>CAYHKV010000163.1:0-2081 GCA_964357125.1 uncultured Methanosarcinales archaeon
TTAAGCAAGTCGGTAAGGGTGTAATCAAAATCACGGCCTTCAATGAGATATTGTAATATTCTCATCCTAGGATTATCTCCAACATGGTCCAAAAATATTGATTCTTCTTCCATACTTCTAATAAAAACGAGCTAATATTTAAATCTTTAGTTATTGTACATTGATGTACAAAAAGTTCAAGAAAGGGTTATTAATGAGTATTATGGTGAAAATGGCGTGGAAGAAGCAGATGTTTTGAAAAAATTAATTCTTCAGAAATTGATACGAGGCAATGTTTGGGGTGGTAAGCACACCCCTTTAGATTTTGTGATTAAAGGAGTTCCAGAACATTATAGGAATACTCACAAGGGAAAAAAAGCAGTTGAGGGCGTTTTGAAAGATTTAACAAATGATGGGTGGATAATCATTTTGTCAAAGAGAACTGGGGGCGGTTCAGACGAACATATTTCTTTGAATCCTAGAAAAGTGGGCGAAATAAAATCATTTCTTGCAAGAACAACTTAACTCATAAAGAACCACGATACCTTTTTAAATAAGAATATCTCATTTAGGAATATGCGTTTAGGAATATTTATCCTGATGATTCTGGCAATCTCCATTCCTTTAGCTTCAGCTGCCACCTTGAAAGGCAACATCTATGATGAAAATTTGGATCTAGCCAAAGATACCTTGGTGGAGATCAACAGCATCCCCCAGCAGAAATTTCTGGCTAAAGATGGTTCTTATTCATTCGAACTATCTCCTGGAAAATATACCCTTACTGCAAAGAACAATCTGATTGTCACAACAGAACCTATCCAGATTGTCTCTCCGGAAGGCCAGTATGTGGTTGATCTTTTCCTGCTGCCGGATTTCACAGAAGAGGACCAGTTATGGAATGAGACGCAGGAAGAGGTAGTTGTAGATATAGAAGAAAATAATTATTCCTTTCTTAAGTGGATTATCGCGGCGTTGATTTTTGCGGTCTTGCTGGGCAGGATAATCTATATGCGGAAAAAATATGGTTCTTTGCGCTTATTTCGTAAAAAGATAAAAGAAGAAAGCCGCAAGACAGTAGAACAGCATAGGGAGGAGTTAGAAAAAGAGCCCGGACATCTTGAACAGGCCTTAGAGATAATACAGAAACACGGCGGGAGGATCACCCAGAAAGAGCTGCGTAAGGAGATGATGTACCTGTCAGAAGCTAAAATCAGTCTGATAATAACTGAGCTTGAACATAAAGAAAAAGTAGAAAAGATTAAAAAAGGGAGGGGAAACGTAATCATCATGAAGTGATTACTGCATGCCTCTCCAACCATTAAACCCAAAGAATGATTTTCAATCTGTTTCTAGATTAAGAGATGCCTATTTTGATCTCATAAAATCCTGCGATGAAGAATATCTTAGATCAGTATTGCCTAAGCCCAAGACCAAAAGCGGAGCATACGAATGGTGTGATTGGGATGAAATATCCAAAAAATATCTTGATTTCCTAAAGGATGAACAGCAGTCCTGCGCATACGGTTCAGCGCGATATCGCGTTCTGGGAGAAAGATTAGAAGATTCTTCAGAAATATATCATCGATGGCGTTCTGCGAAAGATAAACTGGTGGGAGAAAACATGGGTCTGGTCTATACTTTAGCCTTACGGTATAAAAAGAAGTTAAAGCATAACCCTTCTTTTTCTCTGGACGACCTGGTAAGCGAAGGCAATTTCGGCCTTTCTACTGCTATAGACAAATATGATCCGGAAAGAGGAAAATTTTCTACTATTGCGGCAGAATGGATAATCCATGCCATGTCCAGAGCAGTCGCTGAAAAGGGTTATAGTATTTATCTTCCGGTCTATCTTCGCAAGATATTAAAAAAGGCAGAAGCGACTGATGGTATGAAAATCCCTGGTTTCCTTAACGGATTTGATTTCTCTATTTTGACAAAGGAACCTTATTCTTTAGATAAAACCTTTAGATCAAAAGACGGGATCATTAGTACTCCTTACGATAATTTAGAAAATAAGGCTGCGATAGATCCAGAAAAGGAATTTTCAAAAGAAGAATTAAAAGCTACTCTCATGAAAAAGATACAAGAAAAAATACAACAGC
>CAYHKV010000164.1:0-2000 GCA_964357125.1 uncultured Methanosarcinales archaeon
ATTCCAGCGAAATATGTCGTGGTAAGTTTTGCCACCAAAACCATGAGCGGAAAAAAGATGACTGCTCCCAGAAGGAACTGGATGGAATGGCTGTGCAAGAGGCTGGGGTATACTTTTGAAGTATTAGAATTCGAGAATGAATTGTTTTATGTGGTTAAGAAAAATAAAAATTAAGGTTTCTTTAACTATTTTTTCTTCAGAAGATATCTTTCTGATCCGATATTTACTTCAACCCCTTCCGAAAGCAGCCTGCAGGAAATATCCTGCGACAATCCCTCTCTTGCTCTCATCTGCAGATAATAATCTCCTGCTTTCCATGCTGCTTCTAAAGTTAAGCGATTGGCATGGTCGGAAACCCTTGCAGTAGCATCTTTTGCAAGGACAAGATAGTTCACTAATAGGTCTATTCTCCAATCCATCCTCTGCCGTAATCTACTATCCCTCGCATCAGATTCTTCATACTGCAATACCAGCCTTGCTGGTCTTCCTGCATCTCCAACTTGATATATTTTGTATGGCATTACCTTCCCTCCGTCTTTTTCATCATATCCTTGATACATGCGTCTAAAGATACTGCTAAATCATGGTGTCTTTCCCTAAAATGAGTTGCGATAAAAATTATCTTGTCAGCAACTTCGTCTGGGACGACGATAGCGCTCCCGCCGATATTTATCTTACTGCTGTGAGCTTCGTTGCAGAGCACGCCGTTCTTGTCAAAGAAATATATATCTCCTCCCGGATTCGGACCGTCAGGAAACCAGATATGCCCGATAGCATTTACTCTGGTGATCGCAGCAGCCTTGTCTGCATAGAGGCTGATAAAAGCATTGGTAGGGCAATTATAATAGGAATACGTAACTCCGGTCCAGAAACCCTCTCCCTGTATTATGGGGTTCCCGCCATCATATTTTTGCCAGTTCATCTTGATTAAGATTATTTATCTCCCAACTACCACAAGCCTCTATTTTTGCTCTTATTCACTTCTTGCAATCCAGCAAGGATTTCGAACAGCCGGTCACACTCTCCCGGGTCCAGATTTGGGGCTTTGCGGATATGTTTCTGATGATAAAGTATCTGTGGAGCTATCGAATCGTCTAAATTCTGGGACTTCTGAACGGTTATGAACTGGTCAAATCGTTGGTCAAAATCAGTAGTCGCACGATATCTTCTGCGATAAATTTGGTAAGCCTCCGTCGAAGGATCAAATACCACCTGTTCATTATAACACCACGAAAACTCTTTAGATTTTGCGTAATATAACCATACCCCTCCATGTAACCCTGGCCTTAAAGAAACTCCCTCCATCTTATTGAAAGGGAATTTTTCTAATTTGCATATCGCAAGAAAAACAAGTGGACTTTCTTGTTCCAATTCTTTTTCACCTAAAATATAAAAAGGGTTTTTTGTTTCCAGTTCCATTTTAAATCCCTCAATATTGCAGCAGGACTTCTACGTCTCTGCCGAAAATGTTTTTCAGGTTCTCAAACAACGGCTCTTTGATGAACACTCGTTTCGGAAATTTAGCTTTGGCCAATTCTTTTTCCAGCTCTTCCAAAGTAGCCGGCTGCAAAGGCCCGAGACTTCCGTCCGGCCTTATAGCTGCTTTCTGGATCTGCTGTTCTTTTGCATCTATGTCGTGGGTGACAAAAGCTACCGTCTCGAAAAGCATCACTTCACCGAATTTCTCGCCGTGTTTTACCCTGACTCTAGCTCTTTCCAGTTCCAGGCCTCTCTTGCGCTGCATGTATTCTATCAGGAATTTTAGAAGTCCAGAACTTCCCTTGCGGGCTTTTTCGATGTCCGTCTTGGTTATTTTTTTCTGATCGTATTTCTGTTTGGCTTCCACGATTTCATTCAGGTCGCGCAGGAATCTTGCAGGGACTTTTCCAGTAGTTATCAGCTCGTCTTCAAACAGCTTTACTAGCTGAGCATCCTGCGCTTTTTCGACGCCTTCTAATTTCAATACGTCCCTGATGATGGTGATAACCTCATCGTATAAA
>CAYHKV010000165.1:0-1989 GCA_964357125.1 uncultured Methanosarcinales archaeon
GATAAAACAAAATGATAAAACAAAATGATAAAACAAATACGTTATTCAAAAGGAGGTTTTAACTATGGTAGGTTTTACTGATTTAGCATACTATTTTCAAACATACGGAGTGATGGATTTCCTGCTTCCGTTCATATTAGTATTTACGATTGTTTTTGCAGTGACTGCAAGATTGTCTCTGTTTAAAGATTCCAAGCAATTCAGGGTGGTGATATCATTAGTATTGGCTTTATTGTTTGTCGCTCCTCACGTTACCGGCACATACCCGTTAGGCTATGATCCGGTTGAGGTTATGAACAGATCTCTGCCCAGCATTTCCTTAGTTTCTATCGCTGCAGTTATGGTATTATTATTGATGGGCATCTTTGGCGCAGATTTTACCGCTGCAGCAGTTCCGTGGATCGCTTTGATTTCGCTTGGATTTGTAGTATTTATCTTTGGCGCTTCCCTCGGCTTATGGAACGGTCCTTATGACATATTTTCCTGGTGGAGCTCGGATGTGACCGAGTTGATTATAGTGTTGCTTATATTCGGCTTGGTAGTGTGGTTCATAACTAAAGAACCCAAAAAACAAGGAGAAAAAGGCCTTCTTGGAAATATCAATGATATAGTAGGGAAGATTGCTGAACGGAAATAATGACAATGGCTAAAAACTTAATCATAATGAGAGGAGCGTGAACTTTAATGGTCTCAATATTAGATACCGGATTGCTTCAATCTTTTGATTTCATTTTTCCGGTTCTGTTAGTCTGGGCTTTCATGTTCGCCTTGCTGCAGAAAACCAAAGTCATCGGAGAAGCTATGGGCATAAATGCGCTGATAGCCAGCGCAGCCGCATTGATGGTCCTGCTGTCAAGGACAGTCATCGATATGATCAATTTCATGATCCCCTGGTTTGCTATAGCTATCATCTTCTTTATCATGATGATCCTGCTTTTCATGATAATGGGCGCTAAAGATATCACCGCCTATAAGCAATCAAACATACAATGGATCTTGATTGCTGTTGGGATATTGATAATCTTTTCTGCATTCGGAAAAGTCATGGGCCAATCTTTGCTGGAACAGGCCGCGCAGGGCGGAGAAGCCCAAGGTGAAGATGGAGTTGCAGCGCCTGGCGACGGTAGTTTTCAGCAGAATATCTTTACCACTATTTTTGATCCAAAAGTGCTGGGCTTGCTTGTAATCTTTGCGATAGTGGTGTTTACGGTCGCCCTGATGAGCGGATAGGTAGCAAGACCTAATCATTGTACTTCAATAATCTTTAAAAAATAGGTGGATTCCATAAGCCAAACTGAGGGAATTTTCATGAAAAAAGAATACATCCGAATAAAGTTGAACTGCTCAACAGAAAATCAGTCTAAGGGCTTTTACCTGTTGATTACCAATGGCGAAACTTATTCTGACAAAGAATTTGAATTTGTGATAGAGAAAAGTCTTCTCACGGTTCTATCAAAAAATGATATTAAATTTAAACAACTCCCTCTGCAGTGTGCATGACTCATTTTAAAGTAGATATACAACTGCCGCTTAGATTTAATCTTACGGAAGGAGGAAAAATAGGGGAAGAGATCCCCCAAAAATTTTTATCAGAAACTTATAAGGAATTATTAGAATTAGCTGGCGGTATAAATACTACTGATAAGCCAATAATGGGTTCTTGGATATGTCCCAAAACAAAAAGAACTTACCATGACACAAGCATAGTGTTTTCAGTCTTAGTTGAATCAGATGACAAAAAGACCATAACTAATGTTCCAAAGATTAAAGAGCTGCAACAATATAAAGATAAATTAAAAGAAAGGTTTAAGCAGCATGAAATCTTTATGGTCGCTACCCGTTGCTCCTGGTTATGAATCTCCCCAAAATTCTATGCTCTAAATTTTGTTCTTGAATCGGATACCTAAAAAAATTTAAGAAACTTTTTTAAATGGACCTATATTCTCCAGTATACATGTCACTGGACATCTACGCAGTAGATTCGATTTT
>CAYHKV010000166.1:0-1983 GCA_964357125.1 uncultured Methanosarcinales archaeon
CTGGATACTCCGCACTAAAGTGCGGAGCTATCCGTCCTTTTAATGTATCAATTCTTTTGTAGAAACCTATAAAAAGAATAAAATCTTGACCAGCCTATGCCTCACCAATGTGTCCGTTGTAATACTTTCTATGAAGATGGTTCTGCAGAGATCTTAAAAGGCTGTAAGTGCGGAGCAAGATTGTTCTTCTTTATCAAGAAAAAAGATGTAGAGTATGGAAAAGAGCTTCTGACAACTTTAAGTGATGAAGATAAGATCAATATCGAAAAAGATGTAGCAGAAGTCCTTAACATCAAGGAAGAAGAAAATCAGCCGGTAGTCCTTGATCTGGAATCTATAAGGGTCGTAAAACCAGGTAAATTTGAGCTGGACTTAGTGCATCTGTTCAAGAAAGATCCGTTGATAATAAAGTTAGAAGAAGGGAAATATATGATCGATCTTCCCATGGCCTTCAAGAAGATGCGGGAAGACAATGATGAGAAAGAGAAAAAATAAGATTATTTTCTGAATACACCATTACCAAAGACAAAAAATTTTTTAGTTATAATATTTTTGGCTTATCAAGTATCACTTAGAATAAATATTGTCGTGGTGATCGTAATCCTCAAAGATAACTGTTTTTATAGTTTCATCAACTGAAAACACTAAAACAAAACTGCCATCAATATGCACCCGCTTCCATTGTTGAAGCGGCGCTCTTAAATTTTTATAATGCTGTGGATTTTCAATTATTTCGCCTATTTTCTTTTCAATAATCAATAATTGTTTGGGATTTTTCTTTGCTAATTTTTGTAAAATCTTCTCTACACTTTCCCTAAATTCATATTGATAAGGCATTATTTAAGACCGAAATGTTTTCTGAAATCTTTAACTTTGAGGGTTCTTTCATTTTGTCTTTCTTTCATCTTTTGGATGAATTCAGGCCGTAATTGCGGCTCAAGAAATTCCTCGCCAAATTCAATAACTACTTTTTCAATGGCATCCGATTTATCTTTAAGGCCGTATCTAGCCTTAACGATATTTAAAATTTGATTTGCTTCATCAGAGATTTGTATCATCGCTTGTACCATATATCTCACCTATACGCCGAATATATAGCAAGTATATAAAGCTTATGACTGGCTTTTTTTAAAGAGACCTATTTAATGGTCCTTTAACAGTTATAGCGGCAACCACTAAAAATCTAAAGCTTGCTCTTCTGGGCCTTACGAAAATGCTAAGCATTTTCTAAACCCCAAATGACGCAAACTAAAGTTTACTCTTCTGGGCCTTGTCAGAAATGATCGCGCTGTGCCCGGAAGGGTCTTCGATGATTATCTTCAACGGTTCTCTGCCCACCAATACTTTATTTAATTTCTTTATCATATTTTTGGCTTTATTTTTCGCTGAAGGATCGTCGTCATCTCCTTCTACTGAAGATTGGATCATGCTTTTTACCCGTTCTAATAATCCTTCTACGTTAGTGATGTACCCTTCAGAAGCTGGGCCGGATTCGATGGTGATGATATGGGGGATCTTAATTGTAGCCTCACCTGATTTAATTATCTTTATACTAAGATCCTGCTCAGAATTTACCTCTAATGTATATTTGCAAGGCTCCTTAGGTTCAGCCGGCTCAACGTCAGCTTTTCGGTAGCCGCAGCCGCTGCAGTCCATGGACAAGACAAAAACTCTTCCAAAATAAGGGATATCTACTTCCTCTTCCTTTAAGGTAAGCTTATTCTCGCCGCAGAAGGCGCATTGTTGGTTGGTTAATTCAGCCATGATTTTCTAAAAGGGGAGCCCATTTAAAAAGATTTTGCCGGTAGTTAGTTCAGGATAAAGAGTAACAGCGATTATGACCAAAACCTTAATAAATAGTGTATAAAACAATTGCTGATAAGCACCGGTGGTCCAACGGCTAAGACTTCGGCCTTCCAAGCCGACTATCCGGGTTCGAAACAAATGTCACGCCATTTGCGAGGCGGAGGGTTTTCGCTCTGC
>CAYHKV010000167.1:0-1976 GCA_964357125.1 uncultured Methanosarcinales archaeon
ATTTATTAATACCTATCAATTTAAAACATTAACTCTCTCATAATTAACAATTGATGATAGGTGATCAAAAATGTTCTGTCCAAACTGTGGTTCGATATTAAGGCCGAAAGAGAAAGCCGGCAAGAAGACACTTTTCTGCAGCTGTGGTTTCAGCAAAGCGCCTGATGAAGAGACAGCTGAAATAAAGGAAAAAGTGAAAGGAGCCAAGAAGATCGAAGTGGTAGAGCAAGTAGAGATCAACCCAAAAATCAAGACCCCCTGCAGCAAATGCGGAAATGGGGTAGCTTATTACTGGACCCAGCAGACTCGAGGCGCAGACGAGCCGGAAACAAGATTTTTTAAATGCACTAAATGCAGCTATACCTGGAGAGAATATTCGTAATGGCACCGGGTCCTGAACGGATATTAGAAGACATACAAGATAGCGCAGTATTCAAGACCTGGAAGAATAAACATCCAAAAGGTTATCTTTCTCATTTTTTTTGCCCTATAACTGCTGACTGCGAGCTTAAAAGCGCTTGGGAAGTCGGATTTTACGACCAAGATACTGAAAAGATGACTGTGTTCGCTTACGGCGAAGAGGTTACGGTTAAAGAGAATGAAGACGATGTTTTCAAAAAACCTGATCAGATAGTAGAAGAATTAAAGATCTCATCGGTGAGCGTTGTTTTTCCAAAGGCAGTAGATGTATTCGCTGAACACGTTGAAGAAATATTTCCTAAAGCAGGAAGAGGAGACGGCTTTGTGATACTACAGACTACTGACAGCAAGACCTTATGGAATTTCACTTTCATCACTAAATCGCTTAAGTTCATCAATATTAAAGTCAATGCTGAAACCGGAAGCGTTGAATCGCATATGGACATGGATCTGATAGATAGAGGGAAATGATACAATTTATATAAATTTTATAAAAAGCAAACTGCAATTTCTTTTTTGAAGCGTGAATATTACAACCATATAGTTTTAATGTCAACAGTCTTTATATAGTTCATTGATTTCTCTTTTATCAGATAGATGTTTTGAGTACAAGAAAAAGAGGTGATAGATCTTTTTGAATACTAAATCAAGCCCTACCGTTTCATTCAATGCGCAGAAGAAATGCAAAAAATTAGATTCATTCTTCCCTACTGAAAAAAAAGAGGAAGAAAAAACAAAGGAATGATCATCTAAGATTATTTTTGTAAAATTCCCTGGCTTGCTCTTGTGAATATTCTTTGCTTATACCAGCATCCATATACACCATTTTTACACCTAATGATGCAAACAGATCCTTAAATTCCTGGCTTTCAAAATGAGGTTTAAGTTTCAGCTGAAAATCAAGATTTTCAAACTTGCAGTTGTCGTCTTTTTCCCTTCCTGCAATGCGACTTATGACTTCGGCTGGATCACTTATTATAGGTACGACTAAATAATCCATAGGATGCCTAGCGCAAAAGGCATTCCCTGGAAGAGCCATTATCTCAGCTATGCTTAGATTAACCCCTAAATCTAAAGCGCTCTGCCTTTGATAAGTTATTGAAGATGAGAATGACCGGCTTTGATATACATCAATGCCCCGCTCTAATAAAGGTATCAATAGCTGTTCGTAAAGAAGATGCCGGTCCAGGGCATATGCTTCTGCTACTGCCTGCGGGGAATAATTCCTGGAATTTTTTGCGATCATCTCCTCGCGGATATATTTTCCGATGCCGCAGAAAGTAGGCTCTGAAGTCATCACAACATCTGCTTTTCCTATAATATCGGCAGGCGAAGGATGATAATCATGGCTTTTCCAAAAATCATGGACGTCAAAGACTGTTTTTCCATCTTTCTTAGCTTCTTCTACGAAAGACTTGAGAAATACTCCTTTTCCTACTCCATCCAATCCATCCACGACAACGAATTTGCCTTTCATCTTCTCACCTATCTTCTGTTTGTTGAATTTTTTAGTTATATAAAAAGTTCTTAAAGCTACCTTTTTAAGATAATGTGAA
>CAYHKV010000168.1:0-1936 GCA_964357125.1 uncultured Methanosarcinales archaeon
ATCCTTGAAAAGCAAAGACCGGTAAGTTTTCCCATGATGCATAGAAAAATAGACATACTGGAAGTCATACGCGACGTGTATCATAAGATAAATTATTACATGAACAAAGATCCGGGACAAAAATTAACATATGCCAGATTGCTGCCTCCTAAAGCAGGAAAGACCGAAAAAGTATACACCTTCGTCCCATTGCTGCATCTGGAGAATCAGCACAAGATCGAGATGGAGCAGGAAAAGAATTTTGAAGAGATATATATCCATCTGAAGAAAGGAAAGAAAGAAGCATAGTTTTAGGAAGATTTAAATATCAGCAAAAAAAAATTTAGTAAAATGGGTTACACACCGATTCATGGCGACGATGCTGCTGAAATGTTAAGCAACTTCGATGAAGTTGAAAGTAAAGCATTTAACTCTAAAAATCCTCTACGGAGAAGATATGATTATTTAGTGGATTTATCTATTGCTTGTCTAAAACTTTCTGAGCTTTACATTTTGACGGAAGAACAGCGCCAACAGGTAAAGAAGAAACAGAGAGGGTATGGCCCACGTATGTCAGACATAGAAAAGAAACTGACTGAAGCTGCCAGACGAGAAGATAATGATCCTTCAATAGTATTAAGATTTGACATGATCTATTTCAGCCATCTTACTAGAGATCAGGAAGCTTGTCAAGCGAATGCTCAGGCCATTAACCGCCACTACCGTACTCAAGGCCAAAATCATTTCCTATAAAATTTAAAGCTCATTCTCCATAACCTTTTTAAATACCAAGCATAAAATCACTACCTGATAGATGTTCTAAGTAAATATGAAAACAACTAAGGAGATCACTACTAAAAATATCAAGGTACCCGAACAGATAGTCAGCCAGGTAATAGGCCAGGATGAAGCAGTCAGGATAATCAAAAAAGCTGCGCATCAGCGAAGGCACGTCCTGCTTATCGGAGATCCTGGTACAGGAAAATCCATGCTGGGCATGGCCTTAGCAGAACTTCTTCCAAAATCGGATCTAAAAGATATATTATCATATCCAAATATTAATGACGAAAATAACCCTTACATAAAAACAACTACTGCTGGCAAAGGCCGCGAGGAGGTATTACAATACCAGCTTGACGCCAAGCAGTCCATGAAAAATAGTAATTTCCTTATGTTCATAGTTGCCATAATAACTTTCATCCTGCCATGGTGGGTAAGGTATTATTATAAATCGGATCTTATGTTCACAGCATTCTTTTTAGGAGGCATGCTTTTCTTAGCCGGACTGAGCATCTCCATGAACATGGGGCAGAGGATGTTCCAGTCGCAGAAATCCATCGCCCCTAAAGTCATCGTAGATAATTTTGAAAAGAAACAAGGACCGTTCTTTGACGCTACCGGCGCCCACGCAGGAGCATTGCTGGGAGATGTGCTTCACGACCCATTCCAATCAGGAGGATTGGGCACACCTGCAAATCAAAGAGTAGTCGCAGGGATGATACATAAGGCCCACAAAGGAGTATTGTTCATCGATGAGATCGCTACATTGCACCCTAGAACACAACAGGAATTGCTCTCTGCATTACAGGAAAAGAAATTTCCTATCACCGGACAGTCTGAACGCTCTGCAGGAGCTATGGTAAGGACTGAACCGGTTCCATGCGACTTCATTTTAGTCGCAGCCGGAAACATGGATACAATCAAGAACATGCATCCTGCTCTGCGCTCCAGGATCCGCGGTTATGGATACGAGATCTATGTGAATGAGACTATGCCCGATACTTCTGAAAATAGAGGCAAGATCGCCCGTTTCGTCGCTCAGGAAGTCAAGAAAGAAGATGGAAAAATACCGCACTTTGATCTATCAGCATTGAAATCGATAGTCGAGGAAGCCATACGCAGGGCTAACCGAAAAGGACATCTTACCTTACACTTACGCTGTTTAGGCGGGCTGGTC
>CAYHKV010000169.1:0-1903 GCA_964357125.1 uncultured Methanosarcinales archaeon
CGAAGTGACGGTCAAAGAGAGTACCAAAGAAGAACTTCTAAAGCAGCTATCAGATTCTGATGTTTTGGCGATACGAGTAGATACTGCTGTCGATAAGGCAATACTTGATTCAGCAAATAGACTGAAAGTGATCGCTACCGGAACTACCGGAGTCAATCACATTGATGTCGATCACGCCATGAAAAAAGGGATTGAAGTTATTTCACTGCAGGGAGCTAATACCACTGCTACTGCTGAACATACCATAGCTTTGCTGTTAAATCTCATGAGAAATGTCTCTGCTGCGCATCATTCGCTGCTTTCAGGAAGATGGCAGAGAAAAGAGTTCATCGGCACCCAGCTGCATGGGAAAAAATTAGGCGTGCTAGGTTTTGGGCGTATCGGCCAGGAAGTGGCTAAGCGCGCACAGGCATTCGGCATGCAGATCCTGGCATTTGATCCTTACTTGCCAGAAGCGGTTTTCTCGGCTATGGGCGCAGTCAGGATGAAGACCATTGAAGAAGCGCTATCTGAAGCAGATGCGATAACCCTGCATGTCTTGCTTACCGAAGAGACAAAAGGGTTTCTTAACAAAGATAAGCTGAAACTGATGAAACCTAATGCAATAATCCTTAATTGTTCCAGAGGAGAAGTCATTTCAGAACCGGATCTTATATCTGCTCTTGAGCAAAAAAAGATTGCCGGAGCGGCATTAGATGTTTTTTCAGCAGAACCCTTGCCGACAGACAGCCATCTGATCAATTATGCGAAAAAACATAATAATCTTATTCTAACTCCGCACATTGCAGGATCAACTAAAGAAGCCATCCATGAGGCAGGGATGTTTGTAGCGAAGAAGACACAGGAGTTCTTTGGGAAGGAAGAGGCATAAAGTTCAACTTTTTCTTTCAAAATATATTTAAAGTGAACCTGCTTAGAGCGAATATGATAATAGGCATCGATGTAGATGAAGTTTTGGCAGAGATGTTAGAAGCTTTTCTGGAATTCCATAACCAGAATTACAAGACCGCTCTTCAGAAAAAAGATATGTTTTCATATTCTTTCCATGAAGTGATAGGCGGAACAGATGAAGAGACCAGAAAAAAACTAATTGCTTTCTTCGATACAGACCTGTTTCAGAACATAAGGCCGGTGCAGGGCTCTCTGGAAGCGATCTCAAGATTAGCAAAGGAACATAAGCTGTGTATAATAACCGCCAGGCCAAATATACTTAGAGTACAGACCGAAAGATGGCTGCAGCAATATTTTCCTGATTGTTTCCAAAGCATCGATCTGACTAACCAGTGGCATGGTGAAGGGTCAAGAAAGCTGAAGTCAGAGGTAGGCAAGAAAAATAAGATCGACATGATGATCGATGACAGCCTGCACCATGCGCAGGACTGCGCTTCGCAAGGCATCTATACTCTTTTGGCGGATTTTCAATATCCCTGGAACCAGACAGATAATCTTCATCCTTTGATCACCAGAGTATATTCCTGGGATGAGATTCTCGCTAAAATAAGCAATTATGAGAAAAACCATGGAAGAACATGAATTCAAGCCAAAAGTATTAAAGACGGTCTGCTGCAGGTCTTATCTCACCCCAAAAGGAAGATGTTACACCTGTCCTGAACCGGAAAGTAAGCTTGATGATGAATCTTATTCTGAAGAGGAATAAACGTATGAAAATAATCTCTTGGAACGTGAATGGGATACGCGCAATAATCAAGAAGGGATTCTTGCAGTTCATTGAAAAAGAAGACCCAGACATACTCTGCATCCAGGAAACTAAAGCGCATCCCGACCAGGTGGATGAAAAATTATCGCAGTTCAGGTTTCATTATTGGAATTCCGCTGAGAGGCCGGGGTATGCAGGAACCGCCATATTTTCAAAGATAGAACCTATATCAGTCAGCTATAATTT
>CAYHKV010000170.1:0-1903 GCA_964357125.1 uncultured Methanosarcinales archaeon
GAGTAACCTTTTTTCCAGATAAAGTATAATGATAAACCCATCAGTATGAAAAGGGCCGTCCAGACCGGAGCAAATATCCAATCTGGCGGATTATAAGAAGGTTTGTTCAGAGTTACGTACCAGCTTCCTATAGAGCTGGAAGTGAAAAATGAGCCAATAAATCCTACTGACAAAGGAATCAAGATAGAGATGATTAACTTATATCCTTTCATGCCTTCAAAGATTATTTTTAGTTTTTATAAAGACTACGGCTGCTGGACTTGCATATGTGAAAAAAATATCTCACAACTTTTTTAAATAGCGCCTCTCCTTCTGTCAGGAATGGAACTGCCCAAGAATTATGATCCAAAGGAAGCTGAGCCGAGATGGCAGAAGCATTGGGAAGAAAAAGAGATTTATACCTATCACCCAGACCCAAAGAAAGAAACTTATGCCATAGATACTCCTCCGCCGACCGTTTCCGGGAAGATGCACATGGGGCATGCTTTCAGCTATACTCAGCAGGATATCGTGGCAAGATACCAGTGCATGAGAGGCAAAAATGTATTCTTTCCTTTCGGCACCGATGATAACGGCCTCCCCACAGAAAAGTTAGTGGAGAAAAAAAAGAATATCCTCTCTGCCAAGATGGGACGGGAAGAGTTCATCAAGATCTGCAATCAGGTCATTGAGGAAGAGAAACCAAAATTCATCCAGAGCTGGAAAGAGATAGGGATGTCTGCTGATTTCAAGCGTTCTTATTCCACCATCAACCGCCACTGCCAGATAACTTCGCAGGCTTCATTCATAGATCTGTTCAAAAAAGGGCGGATATACCAGCAGGAAGCTCCAGGAACTTATTGTGTGCTCTGCCAGACTGCCATCGCCCAGGCCGAATTTGAGTCGGTAGAGATGAAATCATATTTTAATGATATTGTTTTTACCTCCGGCGGGAAAAATTTGATCATCTCAACTACCAGGCCTGAATTGATACCTGCCTGTGTCGCCTTATTCTATAACCCGGCTGATGAACGCTATCAGCATCTAAAGGGAAAAAACGCCAGGGTGCCGATCTTTAATCATGAAGTTCCGATACTTGCTGATGAATCAGTGCAGAAAGATAAGGGAACCGGTCTGATGATGGTGTGCACTTTCGGAGATAAAGAGGACGTAGATAAATGGTTCCGGTTTAAACTGCCCCTTAGGGCAGTCTTTGAAAAAAACGGCAGGATGAACGAACTGGCCGGGGAATTTAAGGGATTAAAGATCAAAGAAGCCAGGCAGGCCATAATCGACCAGCTGAAAGAAAAAGGATTATTGCTCCAGCAAAAAGAGATCATGCATGATGTCAATGTACATGAGCGCTGCAAGACCGAGATAGAATTCCTTAAGACTACCCAATGGTATATCAAGGTCCTTGATAAAAAAGAAGAGCTGTTAGGATTAGCGAATGAGATAACCTGGTATCCGCAGCACATGAAAGTGCGTTATGATCATTGGGTGCAAAATCTTAATTGGGACTGGTGCATCTCCCGACAGAGGCATTTTGGGATTCCTATCCCTATCTGGAGCTGCAACAGGTGTAAAAAACATATGCTGCCAGAAATAAAAGAATTACCTGTTGATCCAACTACACAAAAACCGAAAAATCCTTGTTCCTGCGGTTCTACTTCCTTTGAAGGGGAGACTGATGTCCTTGACACTTGGGCCACTTCTTCTATCACTCCCGAGATAAATAAAAACTGGGCAAGCAAAGGTGAATACGATTACAAATACGATGATAAGCCTTTTGATCTACGACCACAAGCGCACGACATCATACGTACTTGGCTTTTTTATACGCTAGTCAAAAGCTACTTCCATCATCATCGCATACCCTGGAAAAAAGTGATGATCTCCGGACATGCGCAGGACCCGCATGGAA
>CAYHKV010000171.1:0-1898 GCA_964357125.1 uncultured Methanosarcinales archaeon
ATGAAATATGGTTGCTGTATAGTCTCTCACAAAAGTCTGATCAACGCCCCTTTGGTCTAATATTCTTCCATACTCTTGAAGCTCTATCGATTTCCGGTCTTTAAAAATCTCTTTACTAACCTCTTCCGGCAGAACTCTTCCGATAGTCGCTACATCTCTTACTACGCTGGTGTATCCTACAGCTCCTACCGCTCTAACCTGCGCCGGTTCCCATATTACGTCCGGGCTTTGCAACAGTCTTATGACATCATCCACTCCAAAACTACTTAGGTATTTATTTTTCATTTTATTTTCCTCCTGTTTTATTTCTTATCATCTGGATTTTCATCCACCAGATATTGACCGAACCAGATATTGACCGATCACTTCTGCGGTAGTAGCGTATAAGATTTTGCAGTCTTCTGTTTTCAGTTGTCTGCCTGAGACCGAATAGTTAATCCTGTTAATCCTACCGGTAGATGAACTATAAAAAGGAGTGATCGCTAAAGAATACTTTCTTCCACCAATTGATTCACTAGGCTGTTCTTCCACGAAATCAAATATAAAACCATCTGCTGTTCGTTGTGGTAATAATATTCTTCTATATTCGCTATCGCACAGCCCGACAAGGCTTACTAATTCTCCGACGGTGTTGAATTTAGTATAATAACGGTTTTCTTTTATCTCAACCCCCCTAAAATACTTATACTGCTCCATTATCCTCTCTAATATCGGCGGCGCAGCTGAACCAGCGGTTTGTGGTTTAAAATCTAATTTTATATTTTGTGGCATCTTATTTTCCTCCGTCATGTTTAGATCTTCGTAAAGGGATTAAAGCGGAAGGCAGAAACTCGCATCCTCTAGTTTCCGATGCAGTAATATATTTCTTGTAGCCAGCTTCTGCCGGACAAGCTCCTTCAACAGGAAATCCATAAGCTTTGCTTATGGCTGGGCAATGGTTCGGCCGCAGCAGAGAGCTTTCAATGCCGGCGCCTGATGCTTTTTCAGCTAACAGATAACTAGTAAGTTCGGCAATCTTTCAATGTGAATGAAAGGCTATATCTTTCCCTCTTCCTTCAGGAAAAGCCAACATCACCCTTTGCTGAATATCGTATTTTTTTACCAGTTCAACAATGTTTGGGACATCTTCAAAATTTCTTTGATAGGCGACGGTATTGACAAGAGTTACAAAATATTCTTTGAATATCGGAAGATTATGCATAACCCTCTCAAAGAGCCGCGGCTTTCCGGTAATCTCTCCATACAATCGTTCATCAGAAGCATGGAGGCTGACCTGTAGGTGAGTTTTATTTCTGGACTCTTTTGGAAGAGAAAGAAGAGCAGGAGGAACATATGTGCCATTGGTAGCGATATGGACTCTTTTATCCATATCCAAGGTTAAATATGATATGATATCGGTTATCTCTTTATGCAGCAGCGGTTCTCCGCCGCCAAATTCGATGAGAGAATGTTCTGGATGTTCTTGGACTATATTTTTTACATCTGTTGCTGACAGCATCCCTTCCAGGTTCCAGCTGTAGCAGAACTCACAGGCTAAGTTACAATGTTCTTTTGGATTGTTTATGTCGATAGTCAGCATTTTTAAACCACATTATTTTTCGCACGGTGCCTTCGGCACACTCACCTACGACGTACCCCACGACCAGCGTTGTTGTTAATGAGAAGATTGCCGCCACTAAGGTATAAGTAATCACTAACGCAACCAAACCACGCCGACCGTTTATCATTACAAGTAGCACCGGCTTGACCGCTCCAAGGGAACCATAATCTTGCTGGTCTGCCAAAGTATTTCCCGATTTCAACAATATCAGCAGGATCAGCGAGACCGGTTAATTGTTTTACGTAACGAGTTTGAACATCATCTTGAAGCGCGTCTTCCAGTGAACAATCATGCAAAG
>CAYHKV010000172.1:0-1847 GCA_964357125.1 uncultured Methanosarcinales archaeon
ACGATCTCGCCGCGAACTCCAAATTAAAAGAACGCGATCCGCAAAGCTTCGCGCAGTTTGTCGCTGCCGCCGCGGCCGATGGCCCGGTGCAAGATGTCTATGTCGATGCCAAGACCTTCGCGCAGACTTTAAGGATGATGGCCCTTTCGAAGCAGTTAGTGCAGAGCGATGACATAGCTACAAAAAGGGAAGCATATTATGTAAGTAAAAACTGGGGAGACGCCAGATTCTTAGAACAGCCAGAATCAGATAATGTCATGGATGACATTGAAGCCATGATGACTGTGAACAGGGAACAGATCGGGTTCATCCCTGAAGAAAAAGGCGGAGATGTAGCAGGAGAATTAACAGTTATAGATGTAGATCAAGAAACAGGGAAAGAATTAGAGATTGACTGTACTAAATTCGGCTCAGGAGCATATTCTGTACCAAGCTCGGGCGAACATCTTAAATTCAAGACAAAGGCTAAATTCGTATTGGCTATCGAGACCAGCGGTATGTTTGAACGTCTAAACAAACATAAGTATTGGAAAACTGCGAACTGCATATTGATATCCATGGGCGGAGTGCCTACCAGAGCATGCCGGCGTTTCATAAGAAAACTTGCAGATGAGCAGAAATTGCCGGTATATGTATTCACGGACGGAGATCCTTACGGATTTGGGAACATTTATCGTACACTTAAAGTTGGATCGGGAAACGCCGCGCACATCAACGAATTTTTCTGCGTACCGCAGGCGCAATTCCTTGGAGTTACCCCGCAGGACATCATAGATTACAAACTTCCAACGCACCCTTTGAAAGAGATCGACGTAAAGAAAATAAGGGACCTGATAAAGAACGATCCATTCGTTATACATTACAAATCCTGGCAGAAAGCCCTTGAACAGATGGCCAAGATGAAAGTCCGTGCAGAGCAGCAGGCATTGGCAAAACACGGATTGAACTATGTCATCGATACTTATCTTCCTGAGAAGCTGAAGAACCAGAAGACCTGGCTGCCATAAAATGAAACCATTTGTAATCCGGTTGACAGCATTGTCAATGATTTTTTTATTTTTAGTATCCTGCGGAGGCCCAATCATGAAAAACAGAACAGCAGTATTTGAAACTAATCTTGGTAAATTTGAGATAGAATTGTTTGAAGATAAGATGCCTATAACGACTAAAAATTTTATAGATCTGGCCCAGAAGGGATTTTATGACAACACTAAATTTCATCGAGTTATAGACAATTTTATGATACAAGGCGGAGATCCCCTGTCAAAAGATGATTCTAAAAAAAGCAGATGGGGAACAGGCGACCCCGGATATAAAATAAAGGACGAGTTTGATGAAGAATTAAGCAATATGCGCGGAACCATAGCCATGGCTAATGCCGGGCCAAATACAGGCGGAAGCCAATTCTTCATCAATGTGGTAAATAATGATTTCCTTGATGGAAAACACCCAGTCTTTGGAAAGGTGGTAGAAGGGATGGATGTTATCGATGAGATCGTATCTGTGGAAACCGATGAGCAGGATAGGCCGGTTGAAGATGTAGTGGTGGAGAGAGTTAGAATTGAGTGAGCAGATCGCCGATCTCTTGGTTTATTTTCTTTAATCATAAACTTCTTTGCGATGGTCAAAACAGTTGATGATGATATTATTTCCTTCCAGCCGGTAAATGATACGGAAAGGAGGCACTCTTAAACTGCGATGGTTTTTCCAATCGTATCGCAGCGGCTTTCCAGCATCTGGTATTTCTTCCAGTTTCTTAAGTTGTTTGATTATTCGCAATCTTGTAGTTTTATCCTTGATTTTCTTGAACTCCTGCTTGAATTCTTCAGAAAAAATGATTTCCATGC
>CAYHKV010000173.1:0-1844 GCA_964357125.1 uncultured Methanosarcinales archaeon
TTGGTAGGTAATCCGTTAATAGTGATGTTCCTGATGGGGCTTCTCGGCCATACCAAACGGACTGGTTTTCTTGCCGGGCTTACCACTGCGCAGATAAGCGAGTTTTCTCATATCCTGATCGCTTTGGGAGTTACAGTAGGGCATCTTAGCAACGATATACTCTCGATAATCACTGCCGTAGCCCTTATAACTATAGCCGCCGACAGTTACCTGGTCCTTTATGCCGGGCGCATATATTCGCATGTCTCTAAGTATCTGGTAATTTTTGAACGCAAGAACCTTAAGGAAAGATTTCCTTTGTTGCGTAAGAAAAAATACGGCGTAGTCATCTTCGGCTGTGACAGAGTCGGCCACGATCTGATAACCATATTTCAGAAGATGAAACAAAAATTCCTGGTGATAGACCATAATCCGGAGATAGTTTCCAGCCTGGCCAAGAAAAAGATAAACTGCGTCTATGGCGACGTTTCCGATACTGAATTATTGACAGAACTAAACTTGACCAAAGTAAGGATGGTAGTTTCGACCATACCTGATTTTGAGATAAATATAAATATCCTTAACCGGGTCCGCGAGATAAACAGTTCTGCCATAGTCGTCTTGGTCTCTCATCGGGTAGAAGAGGCGATAGAACTTTACAACAAAGGCGCAAGTTATGTCATATTGCCGCATTTCTTGGGCGGCTATCACGCTTCCATGCTCATTGAACGTCATGGATTAAATTTTGACAGCTTCATGAAGGAGAAGATAAAACATCTGCAGCATCTTAAGATAGCCACGACTGAGAAGAAGAGATTGACTCAGGCTTCTTTAAGGTATTGATCCGCTTATGATAGAATTTTTTTTAAAAGATCTCTAAAAAAGAAGCAGGCGTGTGGAAGTTGGTGAGAGAATATAAGCTGAAAGTTTAGATCTTATCACAGGGATATGACGGAATATATTTAGGGGAAAGATAGGATTTAATGTTTTTAGGGTCTACATTAACTACAGAATGAAACTTCTGGATCATTTTTTCTTCTATAAAGCAAGTATCTTCATCCTTATTAGGCTCTACTAAGTAAAGATCCCCTATCTCAAAAGGCCTTTTAAGATTTTCAGCGACACAATGTAACATGGCAGCATAGAATTTTTGCGCTTTTGAAAACAGTTTATATTGATTTTGCTCAAAATCTTTGCTTATGAAAACAACATTATTGGTATAAAACAGAGAATTACGTTCAAACAAAATGGAATTTTCAGATTTTTTTTTGTTTTCCGTCATTGACAGAGCTAAATTTCCTTTAAAGGCCGGCTTTTTGCTGCCGTCAACGCAATATTCTCTGGGATCAAAAGTATAACTTAACAGGTAATCAGACTCCTTGGTTGAGAAGCTTAAATAGCCCTGCGCCATTTTTGCATTTCGATTTTCTTTTATTTTTCTTTCTAAAGTGTTGGCGATGAGATCAGCATCTTCTTCAGCTTGGTTCTTCAGCGATGTTTCTCTACTATCTTCTTTATCTATGATTTCAATCTCTTCTTTCGGTATAACTACTATTGGTACAGTAGTTGGCTGTTGAGCAACGCAGGACAACCCTATCAATGTATAAAGCGGCAAAAGTTCATTCATCATCTATCTTCAGATAAAGCGGTTTAAAAATCTTGCCTTGATTTCTTAACTGGGTCTAATACCCCGTTGCTCTGCAACGATTATTAAATAATTCCCAGTTAAGATTAAAAATACCCCGCAGCTCTGCTGCGATTGGGATTTTTATTTCATTTTAACTACTAATCCAGGTAATCCGGTTCCTAATGGAACAGGCTGGTTAATCATTACATTTTCAACTACTGAAGTTAATTTATCCACT
>CAYHKV010000174.1:0-1785 GCA_964357125.1 uncultured Methanosarcinales archaeon
CACCGCCGCCGCAAAGGAAATTTCCCTCAAGATTGAAAGCGACACTGCCTTATCTGTTCACATTAGGTAAAAGAACCGTATTTAAGGACACCTACGGCCCTTACCAAGTAAATCCTGAAAAAGGGGCGCTTCTTGCAGTACAATATGATCTTTCTTCGCTTAAAGGTGATTATGAGCTTACCAGCCGGATCTATGAGGATGGAGATGTAATGGTATCCGAAACCAGGGAGAATATAATCGTTTCATAGAAATATTTATTAATCCGATTGGGTTTATATTTAATCGGTGAATATATGTTAATATTTGGTATTGATGTCGCGTTAGTAGAGATAGTATTTATAATGGGCATCATTACTATCATACTTCTTATCGAATCATTGATCATCATCTCTTTGATGGTCAGCCAGATGCGAAAGACAAAGAACATAGGCCTTTTGTTAGAACGGCTGTCCCAGGTGCTTCTGGAAATAAAAAAAGCAGAGATACAGGAATTAGATATGATCAAGGGCAGAAAGTGAACGCGTCTAGAACTCCTTCCTTTAAAAAAATAAATCTCTAAAAATATTAAAAAAAATAAAATCAAAAAAACGCTTACTTCTTGCCTGGAGCAGCTTCCTTCTTCTCTTCGACAGGCGCAAACTCTTTGATGATCTGCTGCGGGATTCCTGCATCGACCATGGCCTTACGAGCTTTCTTAGGTTCTGCTTCAAACAATTTGAGGATCTCTTTAGCTTTCGCTTCGAATTCCACACGTCGTTTTTCGATCTCTTCATGCAAGCGTTTCTTCTCTGCTTCCAATTCGCGTTTCTCTTCATCGGTAAGTTCTGTCTTACCTGAAGCGATTTCCTTGTCGAACTGGCCGGCAGCGATAGCTGCTAAAGCTTCATGCGCGGGCATGCCTTCAACCAAGATGCCCATGGATTGGCAGGTGCCTACGATTTCCCTTACTTTAGCTTTCATAGTAGCGCCAAGCAAAGAATCTGCCTTGACTTTTGCCACTTTGATGACCTGCTCGATCTTAAGATCAGCTACTTTTTCAGCTAGCGGGTTGCTGGCTCCTTTTTCTACTCCTGCTTCTTTCTTGATCAAAGCAGCAGCAGGCGGAGTGCCTATCTCGATAGTAAATGTCTTTGTATCTGTATCAACTATGACTTTGATCGGGACCTGCATGCCTTTTAGGTCTGCGGTCTTCTTGTTGATCTCCATCACTACTTGTCCTATATTTAACCCGGTAGGACCAAGAGCTGGACCTAACGGCGGCGCAGCAGTAGCTTTCCCGCCTTCAACCATTGTTTCAACGACTTGTTTTGCCATAAAGTATCACCATGTATATTATAAAGTGCGTAACTTTGAGGTAGAATTGGCAGTTATTTATAAAGATTTTCTAGCTGAGGCTTATAAATCATATAGTTAATATATAAATATCTATCCGGGCTTATAAACCGATGGACGATCTTGATCTAGTAAAAGCGGTCTCTGAATTTCTTCTTAAAGATTATGGCGTGCAAATGGCGGAAACTTTCTTACAGAAAAAATAAGATGGAGAAAACTATTATTGGGTCTACGGCTCCAGAAGGGATAGTTGCTTGAAAGACGCGAGAAACTGCTGAAAGAAAAAGATTGGAGGGTTCCTTATGAAGAGATGGGGTTTTGATGTGGGATTATTTAGGGACTAATGCTGTTCCTGAAGCGACATACATAACGCAACCTTCTAAGTACACGTCCCATCCTTTTGTTGATAAATTAACTGATCCTCCTGTTGAAGCCAGATACCCCACTACAATC
>CAYHKV010000175.1:0-1754 GCA_964357125.1 uncultured Methanosarcinales archaeon
TAATAGCTTTGTAGTTACCCTGCGCTGGCAGGATAAAGAAGGAAGGGCTTTTTCAGAAGAGAAAAAGATAACGGTCAAGGGCAGGGCTAATTCTGTCACAGACCATATCAGGATGCTTGCAAACGCCGTATTGAGCTTATTCTCATAGAAATTTGTTTAAAAAATTATAAAAATGCGTAAAACCACACATTTTTAAGATGCAAAAACAGCCCAGCACCAATTTATCCATTGACTGGATCCATTGTTTTTTGGGCTATTTTTTGCATAAAAAAAATCTAAAAAAAATTTATCTTCGTTTTTTCTTTGCTCCTGCTTTTTTCTTTGCCATCTGGTACACACCTCTTTTTTTGTTTTAGATCAAAAATGTATTTTTATTTTTGATATAACAAAAAAGAAAGTTATTTTCCTTTTTAAACATTTCTTTTTTTTTGATCTGAAATGATCAGGTATATTGATTTTTCAGTTTACAAAAAAAAACTATTGATCCATCAAAATGCACAAGTATGCTGATAAGATAGTCAGATTTAAAAATAAAGAGGGCATCTCAGATAAACATGGCAAAAGTAAGCTCTAATCATGATAACGGCAACAAGACTGCAGAAGCCGCCCCAGATACAGCTGTTCCAGAAGAGAAAGTAAAAAATATCTCAGATACCGTAGAAAGGTTGGAAGAAGAAAACAGACATATCGCTGTAGCTTTGGCCAAACTGGAACAGGAAAGCACTATCCTAAGAGAATTGTTCAATAATGCTAACAGCGAATTGAATAACCTTAAGAAACCTTCATTGTTAGTGGCCGAGATCTCCAGCGTCCATGGGGATAAAGCGGTAATAAAACTTCCTAACGGCAACAAGTTCTATTGTTATATCGCCCAGAATATCAAGAACTTAAGAAGCGGGGATTCTGCATTAGTAGACCAGAAATCACTGAATATAGTTGAAAAGTTCGATACCCAGGATAATTTTGAAGTGGAGAAATTTGTGATCATGGAAAAGCCTAAAGACAGCTGGGAATCCATAGGCGGATTGAACCACGTCATACAGGAAGTGAAAGAAGTCATTGAACTGCCCCTTAAAAAACCAAAATTATTTGAAAATATAGGGATCAATCCCCCTAAAGGGATCTTATTATACGGTCCTCCCGGAACCGGCAAGACATTGCTGGCAAAAGCGGTAGCCAACAGCACTGACGCTACGTTCATAGAGGTAGTCGCTTCCGAATTGGTGCAGAAATTCATCGGTGAAGGAGCTAAATTAGTAAAGGATATATTTACTTTAGCAAAGAGGAAAGCGCCTTCAATAGTTTTCATAGATGAAATAGACGCCCTTGCCGGAAAAAGGATCGAGACCGGAACTTCCGGAGAAAGGGAAGTCAGCAGGACTTTCATGCAGCTATTGGCTGAGATCGACGGTTTCAAGCATCTTGACAATGTTAAGATCATAGGAGCTACAAACCGGTTAGATATGCTAGATACCGCCATGATCAGGCCGGGAAGATTAGACCGATTGATCGAAGTTGGCCTGCCTGATGAAGATGGCCGTCTTGAGATCCTTAAAGTGCATTCATCAAAAATGAATCTTAAAAAAGTCAAGCTTAAAGAGATCGCAGAGAAAATGGAAGAATTCAGCGGGGCTGAGATACAGGCAGTATGCACTGAAGCAGGATATTTTGCCATCCGCCAGGATAGGGAATACATCACTCAGGAAGATTTCCTGAAAGGAGTAGAAAAAGTCAGCGCCAACCTTTACGATGAA
>CAYHKV010000176.1:0-1710 GCA_964357125.1 uncultured Methanosarcinales archaeon
CATTTTATCCTCACTACCTTTTGTTTTTTTAGATCATTGAGATATTTTAACACATATCCGATCAACACAAATATTATTATCGCCGGCAGCAATAACAAGATAAGGTTGAATATCAGGACTAAAAGAAGTATTATTCCAGCTATGGCTAATAAGGCGACTATCCAGGCTTTAATGCCTTTTGCGATGAACATATTGGAGATAATAACTTAGGGATATAAAAATTATTCCTAAAAATAAGCTCAGCAGGAATATGTTTCTGGCTATGCTGAAGAAGAAAGTCCAGGGAAAGGTCTGTATCAATAACGATTCAGCAGGAAATACCCAGTTTCCCTGCGGGAAGAAGATGAGATGAAAAAAAGTAAAAGTATAATTGAAAAAGAACGATAGCGCAACAAGAATAAATGAAATTGATGATGCCGTACCGATTCCGCCGTATTTAAAAAACTGAGTTATGCTCTCTTTATCTTTTTTATGATAAGTCCAGGCGATAGTCAGCAAAAACAGAAGCGCGTAAAAGAAAATATCGATCTTGTCCATCAGCTTCTTGACATCAACTAAATGAGAGGCCTCATCTGCGGTAAAACCTTGCCGTAATTCAGCTTTATCTGCCAGAAAATCAAAGACATTTTGCTGAGCTGAATCAAGATCGGTAAAGATCAAAACTGTCTTATAAGATAACAACATTAGAAATATCGGCAATAATGCGCAGAACAAGATAAGTATTATTTTCTTATAATTGTCATTATTCATAAAATAAAGAAAAACAGATGATGCTTAAATAAGTTTAGTTCTTCTCCCATCTCACTAGGTCAAATAAATATAATTTTTCTTTAGTCGAATCAAATAACAGGTTCTTCCCCTGGCTAAAAGAAACATCTTCGGCGCGATAGCCTAATTTCCACAATAATTTTTTTTGTTCTTCAAATTGCTTTTTTGCTGAATCGACGATTTTGGGATAATAAACTGCTATTCCATAAATCCGTTCCATAAATAAGCCCCAATAATTTAATCCCGGTAATCTGGCCGGTCTAAACAGCCCAAAATATTCTGGAACCTGTACGCCTAACTGATGCAAGTAACTTCCTAATTCAAATTCATACTTGGCATTGTTCTTGCTAGAACTGCGATAATAACCGCTTCTCTGAGGGTCATTATGTAATTTTAAAACCACTTTATCATCAACAGCGTAAACTAACCCCTCATCTCCTTCGCCTAGCGGGCATACTTCCTCTTCTGATATGATCTGTACAACCTTTTCTGCAAGTTCATCTATGTTCATAGTTTCACTTATACTCAAATGTAGCCGTAAATGAGCTTTCCGGAAGGTAAGTGCGCCTCACCGGACTACATAGCCATCTCTCTTCAGCGCAGCCTAGCCTATTTCGTTCATCGACAATCTTATCTAAAGAACTATCATAAAAAGTAAAATCTGTTTTTGCTTCGCAGGCGCGGCTGAACTCGTTTCGTAATTCACTTAGTTGCTTTTCCCGGCATCGGTCTTTAGTTTCACTATCGCAGCCTTGGGCGCTTGCCAAGTAAGTTGCTCCGGCAGTCAAGATGCCTACAATCCCTAATTTCACAGAGTTTTTCAAAGTCATAGTCTCACCTTATTTTTTTATTTTTCTCAACATTCGCTCTAAACTGTTTTGTTTAAGGGGGCGAAAGGCTGCTGCTACATTTCTTTGTACAGCTCTCCTGTTATCTCTGGAG
>CAYHKV010000177.1:0-1622 GCA_964357125.1 uncultured Methanosarcinales archaeon
CTGGTATGATGTCGGCTAAGGCAGCAGGAGATCTTGAAGAAGGTATGGCTACCTTGCAGCATGCAGACGAGCAGGAACGATTGATGACTGTTGATGCGGCGAACGTATCGATGATCCACGAATATAACGGCAACGAATTTTTGATCAATCTTATCGATACTCCCGGACACGTAGATTTCGGCGGTAACGTAACTAGGGCGATGAGGGCAGTCGACGGAACTGTAGTCTTGATCTGCGCAGTAGAAGGCATCATGCCGCAGACAGAAACAGTAGTGCGTCAGGCTTTACGTGAAAGAGTAAAACCCGTTTTATTCATCAACAAAGTAGATCGATTAGTTAAAGAATTGAAATTATCTCCGGAAAAAATAGCTGAGAGAGTAATGAGCTTGGTAGTTCTTTTCAACAATTTGGTTGAGCGTATCGCTGAACCTGAATACAAACAGAAATGGAAAGTCAGCGTCCAGGACGGAAGCGTAGCTTTCGGAAGCGCGCGGGAAAACTGGGCTTTGTCATTCCCTTACATGCATAAGAAAAATGTAAAATTCGCTGATATCCTACGGATCTATGAGATGGAAGAGCCGGAAAGAAAAGATTGGGTCTGGAAAAATGCCCCTCTGAATGAAGTCATTCTTGACATGGTCATCAAACATCATCCAGATCCAGTTGATGCGCAGAAATATAGGATTCCTAAGATATGGCATGGGGATTATGAAACTGAATTAGGAAAAGACCTGTTGACCTGTAATCCTAATGGAAAACTTGCTTTCGTCATCACCAGGATCGTAATTGATCCGCGTTCAGGAAAAGATATCTCTGCCGGAAGATTGTTCAGCGGAACGGTGCGAAGCGGCATGGAAGTATATCTTAACAACGCCAAGCAGAAACAGCGTATCCAGAACGTATACATCTATAATGGTGTTAAACCGGAAATAATGGACTCGCTGCCAGCAGGAAACGTCTTGGCTATCTCAGGAGTATTAGGATTTGCCGGGGAGACCATCACTCTGGAAGCTGATCAGCCTTTCGAAGAATTAAAACACATCTTTGAACCGGTAATCACTAAAGCTATCGAACCAAAGAAATCAGCTGACCTGCCTAAACTTATCGAAGTGCTTAGAAAAGTAAGCAGGGAAGACCCTTCGGTCAAGATCGAGATCAACGAAGAGACCGGGCAGAACTTATTGCACGGCATGGGAGAACTGCATCTGGAAATCATCGAAAACAGGATCATCACTGAGAAAGGAGTTGAAGTAAAAACCTCTTCACCGATAGTAGTTTATCGTGAAGCGATAACCAAACCTAGCCCAGAAGTGGAAGGAAAATCTCCTAACAAGCACAACAAGCTGCAGTTCAAGGTAGAGCCGTTAGAACCACAGATAATACAAGGTATCAAGGAAGGAAGGATCCATGAAGGGCGTTTCAAAAAGAAGAACGAAGAACTTACAGTTTTCCTGCGTGATGAATGCGGCTGGGATGCGAAAACATCCGCTATGGTAAAAGCATTCTATAACGGAAACATGTTCATGGACCAAACTAGGGGTATCGTCTATATCAACGAGATCATGGAACTGGTTTTAGGTATGTTTGACGATGTCTTGATCCAAGGCCCTTTGGCCTGCGCG
>CAYHKV010000178.1:0-1543 GCA_964357125.1 uncultured Methanosarcinales archaeon
TTGACTGGCCTTTCCAATCCTGCTGATCTTGTTGAAATCGGGAAATACTTTGGCAGACCAGCAAGATTATGGTTCCCTTGGAACGGTCAAGCAGGCGCTACTTTTAATGATAAACGGTCGGCGTGGCTCGGTTGCTTTAGTTTTAACTTTAACCTTTATGGTAACTACAACCTTAACTACAACTACGCCGTTCGTGGGGTACGTAGTAGTAGTAGTTAAGCGCCCGCAGGGCGCATCTCGCAAAAAACCCCATCCAAGAAAAAAGTTTCAAAAATAAAAATGATAAATAAAACCAATCCGATTCAGGATAGTTTAAGAATCTCTGATGTAGATAATACTTTAACTTCCTTTTGTGATTTAAGTCTTTTGTCATTAGACCACAGCGGACAGCTTAATTTCAATGCCAAGGCAAAGTATTCAGAATCGTTTGGATCAGGTGATATTGCTCTGGCTTTTGGGCGCGCAGATTCATATTCAATAGAAGGGATGATGATGATTCTTGATAGGATGGCAGACAAAACAATATTTAGTTCCACTTCTGAGCATCCGGTTTTTTCTTTCAACAAAGGTCGATATTTATCAATCTCTTCTAACAAAAATTCAGGCGAGACCAATTCTAAATCTTTTGAAAATAAGAGCTCGCGCGTAACACCTTCAGAAGAGATAAAAGCAGCAAACAATATATTTGCATCAATGACTGCTTTCATGCCGGATCAAGCTCCGTACTTCTGTATGTGCCGTTCGTGTATCCCTTTCCTGATCTTTCTTCCCAGATCCAAAGCATCTTTCTCCGTAAATTTAGATTTAGCGGTAATGGCCTTTAAGATCGCTAACTGGCTTACCTTTTCTCGTATGGCAGCTCTAGCTACCTCTGACCAGTTCATCTCCTTGAATTCATCCATCTCTCGCTTTAAATCCTCAGGGACCGATAAAGTTATAGTCGGCATTTCAGCACCTCCAATCAATATGTTTAATACACAGAATACACATAATATATTTAAATCTTTTGCAAGTTGAAACCATGACAAACATAAATCCCTGGAAATATGCACAAGCTGACACCGATGTAGAAAAGAATCCTTACCTGAATCCTAAAAAGCCAGCTACCGCGCCAACTCAATCTCCAGCTCCAACAGTCACAAGTTTAGATGACTTTTTGATATTCAAAAATATCGTCTGCGTAGACGCAGATGGAAATATTTTTGAACAATATCCAGAATTAAAAGTTCAAAAGGATATTTTCCGCGACCAGAACGGCGGACAAGTAAATCACTCTCCTTATGATTGGATAGTTGATTGCGAGAGAAATGGATTATTTTTACCAAGTTTTGCATTAAGTTGCAATATCGTTGCAGCTGCATACAAAAATAAAAATGATCCAGATGTAAATGCACTTTTGCAGCAATACAAAGACCATGGCGCTGGTCATGGCTATCATGCGCAGAATACTATAATTAATTATGCTACGCAAGAGGTCATCCATTATCCTACCGCGGCAGACTTCAACCAAACAGCAGCAGTTAATACAGCTTTCCAACGAAAA
>CAYHKV010000179.1:0-1538 GCA_964357125.1 uncultured Methanosarcinales archaeon
AGCGTGTTAAAAACCCTTCTGGTCAATAGACCAGAAGAAATCTCAGCTTATAAAAGGGATATTCTTGCTTAAAGCAGCATCAGCCACATAATACGGAGGTTCTCCCGCATAGATCAAAGGAACAGTATAATTCTCCTTCATCCGGTTCATGACAGTAAGCGCATCGGAATAGTTAAAATTTCTAAAAGTCCCGATACCAAATAAAAAATCTGGAGCTGGATCAGCCCTTAAGCCAAAAGGTTTGCTTACTGAATCTACTACTTCATTGTTTTCGCTTATGTTGACTTGAAGAAAATAATCCCCAAATGACATCCTTGAAGTATTAAGATCAAGCAGGGAAACATTCACGGTATTATTAGCCAAAACATTTACGGTCTGTTCAGAACTGTTAAACAATTGTCCGCAGTAGTATAATTTTGCCTGGACCGTATAAGTTCCGGAGGTAGCATTTTGGTTGCGCAGAACGCCTTCTATAGAAGTCATGTTACCACGCGTAAAATAATGATGTGACGGCTCGCCAGTCTCAGAAACTTGGAGATTAATGTCAACGGTAGTCTTTGGCAGTTGATTGTATTCAAGCGCAGGCATAACGACTATATCATCTATCCATACAGTTCCATTGCCATTTTGAAACAAAATAGCCGGGATAGCAGCATTTTGGTTTGCCGGCATGGTATAATTAGAGATTACTCTAGTCCAGTTATAGCTGCCCGTCGGAAAAGCATTAAACCAGTACACGGAATTGGAATTGCTTGTACCGCCTGCAGAAGTTTCGTTTACAGTGACCATGTAGACAGTCATATGTCCGCTTGAAGAAGTAACATTTACACCTTTTATCCAATAAGAGATAGTATAAGTTGTATTCTTTATCCTCAATGCTGACGGCGTACTTATGCTGATAACTCCGGAAGTATTAGAAGAATTGCCGGATATTTTCAATGAGTGAACACCATTGCGTTTTTCAGAAATATCTAATTCAAAATTGGGCGTTCCGGCTTTAGTTGTATCTGATTTAGAAGGCGTAGTCCAGCCAAGAACCCAGCCATCTTCATTTACCTCTTCAAAATCCTGCTGCCACAGGTATCTGCTTCCTAGAAGATATGTAAAATCATCGCCGCAATAAGTTGGTTTACAAGTATTTGTAACTAGATTGCAGGCATAACCATAACCGCAATCGCTATTACTGATACATTCAAGAACATTAGGGATATATGCTCCACTGCTTCCGCCTCCGCCGGAAGGCCTAGGAGCTCCTGAAGGGCTTTTTGAAACACCTATAGGAATTGGTTTTAATTTAGGCTGGGAAATCGGAGAAGTTTTGGGAGCAGCTTCAGTGGCTTTTGAAGGAGCAATATCAGAAATTATCGGAGCAGAAGGAGAGACCACAAAACGATGCACTTTCCAGCCTTCTCCTGAACAGCTGCGGCTTGAACAGGAATAAACCGCTACATAAACAGCAGGGTCGTTGGGTATTCCTTTCACAGTCAAAGTATCTTTCTGCACTAACAACCAACCGCTGTCGCTGGCTGATGCACCGC
>CAYHKV010000180.1:0-1525 GCA_964357125.1 uncultured Methanosarcinales archaeon
CACTCAACCACAAAGCAGGTTGAGTGAGTGGGATTTCTGGCTAGAAATTCTTAATTCTCCGTAAGCTATCAGACCGTCTGCCTGTGTCGCGCTGATGGCAGATTGTATCATAGAGCTGCTAGATACTGATGTTATATCCAGTGAAGATGGTTCTTCATACACTTCTCCGTAAGCGATGATTCCTTTATCAAGAGGCTGGCGGTATGAATCTCCGGAAATATCTTTGACAAAAATCCATCCTGAACGGCAGCTCCCATCCCAGTTATCACAGCGATATAATTCTGTGCCCTCTACCCGTTTGGTAAAAGAGCCATCTGTAAAATCGCTCTGGGCAGTATCAATAACAAAAGCATTGATGAAAGTATGTCCTTCTTCGACCCTTCCTAACTCATCGATAAAAATTGTCCCGCTTACACTGGAAAAATCAAGTGAGTCAAAAATCAACGAAGGATATAGATAAGTTATGCCGCCATCCTGTTCTTGCTGATAGGGGATGGGTTCACTCTGCCAGTCTGCAAGCAAGCTTGTAGATGCAGACCTTTCGCTTTGAGATAATTCGGTCAAGGATAAGAGGGGATCATCATCCAGTGATATCGCATCAGCAGAACTTTCAATAATTACAGAACTATTCGTTTCAGAAACCTGATCTGCATATATGTCCGAAGGCGGCATCTCAGCAGTAGCATTGCCGGTAATACCATCAGCTGAAGTAAGAAACAAGAATAATAGAGAGAAAACTACAAGAATAGAAATTATACTAACCCGCGCAAACCTATCCATCCTCATTTTTGTAAATTTATTTTTTTTAACTGAATTGTCCAGCCAGCTTAAATCATGAACCGCCCAATTCGCTGAATATCTCCTGTTCAGGGAATACAGTTATGCCTACGTTGGAAATCTGCATGGCCACTATCTTTTTCTGATGCTTCTCTCCGCGCATCTTTAATATTTCAATAGCATTCTCACGCACGTTCCCTTTTTTTATCGCATAAAGCACTATGACTCCGTCTGCGAGAAATTCCTCCACGCCGGAAGTTGAAAACATTTTCGGCATCTGCTCAGTCTCAGTTATAAGAAAAGCGGTCGCACCTATCTTTTCGAAGAAACGAAACAACTGCTCTATGTAGATCCTGTAAGTGTCTTCTTTTCCTGTAAAGGCGGAAGCGATAGCGGTAAGAGAATCGACCACTAACACGCTGGGGACAAAATTGTCAGGAAAGATGATAGGCTCGACATCGATCAGCAATTCGCCTTTTGCTTTCATGAGCAGAGCATCGACGCTTCTGGTTATGTCAAATGGATTGAAACGTTTGATAAGCAAGTTTCCTTTTTTGATCTGCTCCTGAGGATCCCAGCCGAAATCTTCCATGTGGTGTATAAGCCTTTCTTCTGATTCTTCAAAGCTCATGTAAAGGCATTTTTCTCCCTCCAGAGCGTGATTTTTAAGTATCTGCAGGCAAAGGATAGTTTTTCCAGAACCTGCTCCGCCGGCTACTATGACCGTATTTCCTTTAGGGATGCCCCT
>CAYHKV010000181.1:0-1525 GCA_964357125.1 uncultured Methanosarcinales archaeon
GATATTATTGATATCGCCGATGGCGAAAATATTGTCATGCCCTTCAACCTGCAGGAAACCGTTAACTTTTAGAAAATTCTTGGTGGTCAGCTGTTGTTCAAAAAACTGCATAAGCCCTTCATAGTTCGGCTTGATCCCTGCGCAGACAAAAGCGAGGTCTGCCTTGATGGCCCTTTCGGTATTAGTGATGTATTTATTTCGTGAATGGTGGGTTATGGTCTCATTAAAAATTATGCTTACTCCATTTTTGATCAGAAAATTTTCCGCGTATCTTCTTGCTTGGGCTGGATTGCGCTCTATAAGATTATCTACAGCATGGACAATAGTTATCTTTTTCTGCGGGTAATGGGTGATTATTTCCGCGGCCAGCTCAACTCCGACCAGTCCGCCGCCGATGATAAGGATCTTTTCAGCTTCCTTAAGTTTTTCAGCGGCTTTGCGCAGTTCTTCAGCCCTGGCGGCAAGAATCATATTTTTTTCTTTTATAGCTGAGGTGTATCTTGAACCGGTAGCTATGATCAGATAATCATAAGGGTAATGTTCTTTACCTGCGCTTACTTGGTTTTCAGTTATGAAAGACACTTCCCCTACTGCTACATGAGCTTTATGAAGGTAATGTGAATGCAGAACCTGGATCTTTGTGATGTGTTTTGGTTCGACTAAAGTCCTTAATACGGACGGAGTGAATTCAAAATAGTCTTTAGTGTCGATAAGAGTAACTTCAAAATGCTTTTCTAGTTGTTTTGCGGCATAAGTGCCGGCAAATCCCCCGCCGATGATGACTATTTTTTTCATTTTTAAGATATTAGTAATACGTCTTTATTAGTGTTTTGGGAGATTTATGATGAGTTAAGGAACTATCTTATCTTGGTAATTTTTTTGAGGATCGTATCTAACTTATCCCAATCTTCTCCTAATATTATTGGTCTAAGCGCAAGTAATTCTCCTCTGTATGCAACCTGTGAAGGGACCGGATTTAATAACAAAATGGGGATTTTTCTGTAAAAAGCGATTCCCATTTCTAACAGCGTGTTCCCGCCGATATAACCTGCAATATTGTTTTTATCGTAATTGGCAACGTAAAGGGCATCCGATTGTCCTATCTTAGAAAAATGCTCATCTATTAGGTCATGTTGTATCTTAGCAAGAGCATCTTCTTCTAAATGATGATAATTCCTCATGCTGGGCAGAAGTATCTGATGTCCTCTATTTTCAAGAGCGTTTTTTATATCATACAGTTTCTCAAAGAAAACTGCGCTGGAACATAAGGTTATTTTCATGCTTTTCCGACCGCTTCTGATATGTTTGTATACCCATCCATCTTTATCAGCTTTGCTAATCCTTGGTTTATCTCTTTGACAGTTCCAGGGCCTTGGTAGATCATCCCGGTTATGAGCTGCAGCAGATTTGCTCCGGCTTTGATGTATCCATAAGCGTCTTCTGCAGTAAATATGCCTCCGCAGCCGATGATGATAAATCTATCTCCGCTTTTCTTTCGGAAATGCCTTATCAGGTGAACAAGGCG